>DASSCG010000222.1:0-4790 GCA_035697925.1 Pyrinomonadaceae bacterium | reverse complement strand
GAGAACTGGAACAGGCTCGAGAGCGGTTTGAGCGAGCCGTGCAGATCGACGAAGATGAGATCGATGCGCATTATCAGTTGGGACGAATTGCTCGCCAACAAAACCGGCTCGCCGATGCTGTGAAAAACTTCGAACAAGTGGTTTCCCGCGATCGAACCCATGCTCAAAATGAGGTTTGGCGCGAAGTTGGTTCGACTTACTTGGAGGCCGGCCAGTTCGAAGACGCTCGCAACGCTTTGGAACAATTCCTTGAGCACCGCCCATCTGATCCGGAAGCTCTCTATCTAATGGGGCGCGCGCACGCAGGTATGGGTCATCAGCGCGAAGCGACCAGCTCCATGCAGGCATGTATTGAAGCGGTTAAAACGGCGCCGGCTTACAAGTACCGCGCCGATAAACGCTGGCTAAATGAGGCCCAACAGTTTCTGAGATCGCAGGTGTAGAGACTGTCCAACTCCTGGACCACGGCATTCGAAAATTAATCTAAACAGGAATTATGCGAAGCACGAAACCGGCATTATTAGCTCTTGAAGATGGCCGCACTTTTCGCGGTCGGTCGTGGGCTGCTGAGGGCGAAACTTGTGGGGAGATGGTATTCAACACGTCGATGACCGGCTACCAGGAAGTGCTAACCGATCCATCGTATGCTGGCCAAATCGTTTGTATGACCTATCCACTCATTGGCAATTACGGCGTGAACCGAGCTGATGAGGAATCTGAGCGTCCCTGGGTGGAAGGCTTTGTGGTTCGTGAAGTTAGCCAGGTAGCTTCAAATTGGCGCTCTGAGGAACGTCTAGATGAATACTTGAAACGATGGAACATCGTGGCAATGGAGGGCATCGACACCCGGGCACTCGTGCGTCACATTAGAGACAAGGGTGCGATGCGCGCCTGCATTTCAACTATCGACGAGAATGAATCCAGCGTCATCGAGAAGGCCCGCAAATCTCCGTCCATGGAAAACCGCGAGCTGGCAAGCGTCGTTACTACCAAACAGCCCTACGAAATCGAGGCAGAAGGTGTGCAAAGATTTCATGTCGTCTGTTATGACTTTGGCGTGAAGCGAAACTCACTTCGTCACCTCGCGGCGCTCGGTTGTCGCATCACCGTAGTCCCTGCTGCCACATCCGCGGCTGAAGTTTTGGCGCTCAACCCAGACGGCATTTTTCTTTCGAATGGTCCCGGAGACCCGGCTTCAATGAACAAGGAAGTCGAAGAGATTCGTCAATTGGTCTCTGCAGCAGTCCCGACGTTTGGAATCTGTTTTGGTCACCAGTTGCTGGGCCGTGCCTTTGGCGGCAAGACATTCAAACTTATTTTTGGCCACCGAGGTGGAAACCAGCCGGTGAAAGACATGCAGACAGGCGGAGTGGAAATCACTTCTCACAATCACGGCTTTGCAGTCGAGGCCGGCAGCCTGCCCACTGAAGTCGAAGTCACACATATCAATTTAAACGACCGATGTGTTGAAGGAATGCAGCACAAGACCCTTCCCATCATCTCAGTCCAGTACCATCCCGAAGCCGCTCCCGGGCCTCACGATGCGGCACACCACTTCCAGCGTTTTATCCAATTAATGGATAACGCTTAATGCCTAGAGCGTACGCGCACAATCCGCTAACTTCTCTACCAGCATCACTGTTGTTGACTTTGATCCATTATTTCGCATAGAAACCTGAAAGGTCGTAGTAGAAACTTTCGCTGAGGTATTTTTAAATGAGACGATTTTCCATGGCGTTCTTGTTAACCCTCCTTACAATGCTCGCGGTCTCGCCGGCTCAAGCCCAGCAAGCTGACCCAGCGGCTAGAATTCGAACTAAAGAACAAGTTGCTCAGTTGCTCGATAAAGTCGGACCTTCACTGCACATCGCCTTCAGGCAAAGCGAAAAACAGGGGTTCAACTTCGTGGGGTTGTTGAAAGAAGGGCTAACTCAGGCCGAGAGTTTCGAGGTAGTCGTCGGAGTAACGCCGAACCAGACGATTGGTTTCCGCATTTATCCTCGTTACAAGAAAGGCTACATCAATATCGATAACGTTAAGAATGGACCAGCATTGATGCGGTTGCTGCTGAGGCTGAGCGATCGCGCTTTTCTATTTTGGGGTGTAGATTCTGCTGGCGACGTTTTTACCGGCTACACTTTCACGCTTGAATCAGGCTTTCCGGAAGAATCCATAAAGGTAGTGCTTCGAAGCATAGTTAACAGCGATCAGTTTGTCGGCGAGATGAAACCAATGATCGACGGCGCCGAGCCGCCGGTGAAATGAACTGATCACATCTCTCGATCGGGACCAAGTAGCCATCAACCCAAATCAATGGTCGTGAGTCCTAACTCCGGACCAGACTACTTGCCTTCCTGTTTCTCCCATTCATCGCGACTGATTGGCTGAATGCTTGCCAGCTGTTTTTTTGTCAGGTCAGCGTTGATGCCGGCAAGTTCTTTAGTTAACCAGCCATCGAAGTCCTTCACTACGTCGCCTAATTCGCGTGCGAGCACGTCGGCTCGCTCAACCTGTGTCTGTGACGGACGCCCTTCGTAGAAGACGACGTTACTGTAAAGCTCGCTCAGAAATTCGCGGAGTCGTTCCTCTCCGGTAATCGCGCCTCCCTCCTTGGTAGCCACAATCTTCTTGCGGAGTTGGTCCACGGCTAATGAGGCAGCTTCCAAACGCTTCCTGAGCGGATCGCCATCCGACAGCTTCGCGGCCCGGTCATCGAGAGCCAGGCGAAGGCCGTTGATCCGGTCGACGGCAAAGGTCATATTGCCTAGCTGGTTGTGAAGTTTCAGGGCAAGATCAAACTGTGCCTTCCGATCCTCAGCGGTATGCTTGGACCGTGCATCAGTCGTAACTTGCAGTTGGGCCGTATAGACCTGTTTGTCTTTGGTCATTTTTACCGTGTAAACCCCAGGCAAGACGCGCGGTCCAAATGCTGCTCCGAAGGCAGCGGTGGCGGCCCGCGGCACTTTTGGGGCTTTCAGACGCATTGGCCACGTAGCGCGGCTAAGTCCGCGCCGCTTGCTACTTGGAATAGTGCCCAACAACTTACCCGCGGGATCAAATACTTCAATCTTCAAGTCACCGAAAATGTGCCTCTTCTTTTGATAGTACGTGATCACAGCTTCATCCGTTGGATTGGGACCCGAGAACGCCGCATCGCCATTGGACCACCCACCTCCGCCTGAAATACTCTGGACGGTAGGTCTCGTCTGGACAAAAACTGCCTCCTTGGCAAGGTTCTCCGGGGTTAATGCCCTTAATGGAGTAACGTCATCCACGATCCATATTCCGCGTCCGTGAGTAGCAATAACGAGATCATGATCGCGCGGATGGATTGCCAGGTCTCGCACCGCGACACTCGGAAGGTCGCCGCCTTTGTACTGCGCCCATTGCTTACCTCCATCAAGCGAGATCCAGAGTCCAAACTCGGTGCCGAGAAAGAGCAATTCTTGATTAACCAAATCCTCTTTGATGACGTGAGCATATCCGCGAACCGCACCGCTCGGGTCAACCAAACGTGTCCAGGTCTTTCCAGAATCCATTGTTTTGTAGGCATAGGGACGAAGGTCACCGAACATATGCAAATCAAAGGTGGCGTAGACTGTGCCTTCCGAACCATGACCGGGTTCTAACGACGATACCCAGGCATTTTTCGGGAGTCCCTGTATATTTGCGACTACGTTGGTCCAGGTCTTCCCGCCGTCTCGTGTGACCTGGACATTGCCATCGTCGGTTCCCACCCAGACCACGTTCGAATTTTTGGGCGACTCGGCAATCGCATAGATCGTGGTGTGCATCTCCGCTGCTGAGTTGTCTACGGTAACGCCTCCGGATTGCTCCTGCTTTTGCTTGTTAGGATCATTCGTGGTCAGATCCGGCGACACTCGCTCCCATGTCTGGCCGTGATCGCGTGAACGAAAAAGAAACTGCGCTCCAATATAAACTGTGCCCTTTTGTGTAGGACTTAGATGGATCGGAGTGTTCCAGTTATAACGCAGCTTTCCTTCCTTGTACTGCGGCAAGGGCTGAATATTTCGAGTCTCGTGGGTCTTGCGGTTGATCCTTGAGATACCACCTCCCTGATATTCCGCGTAGATGTAATCGGGGTCGGCAGGATCTACAAACATCCAAAAGCCGTCGCCTCCATACATGTTCTCCCAGCGACCGTTTGTGATACCTCCAGGATATTGGGAGTCGCCAACCCAGGAACTGTTATCTTGCAGGCCACCGTAAACGTGATAGGGCATATCCATGTCCACGCTGACATGATAAAACTGCGAGATAGGCAGGTTCTCGGCCTTCCACCAACGATTGCCTCCGTCATACGAATACCAAAGGCCGCCGTCGTCACCAGTAATCACATGATCGGTGTTATTAGGATCAATCCACACATCGTGGAAGTCTCCATGTGCTCCTCCGGAGATGTTGCTAAAACTTTTGCCACCATCGTTACTGACAATTAAAGAGAGATCCGGCTTGTAGATCTTGTTCTCGTCCTTGGGATCGACAATCAGATTCGCAAAGTAGAAGGGCCGCCAAACCATATTTTGGCTTCGATCGCGAGCGGTCCAGGTTTGACCACCATCGTCTGACCGATAGAGACCATTCTTGGGTAGTTCGGCTTCAATAAACGCATAAATGACATTTGGCTTCGAAGGAGCGACCGAAACCGCGATGCGACCCCAGGGCTTCGGTCGCAGGCCTTTGGCATTTTGATCGTTGAGCTCGGTCCAGGTTGCACCTCCGTCCATGCTCTTAAATAAACCGCTGCCGCTAAATGCCTCGGGGCCATC
>DASSCG010000221.1:0-3286 GCA_035697925.1 Pyrinomonadaceae bacterium | reverse complement strand
GCCCCAGGGAAAGGAATGCCCAAGGTTTGCGAGCCCGTGAAAACGGGCGACAGACGCGTAGACCTTCGCTCGAAGTGTATAAGCAATGCGCTTTCGCCCGCTATCCGCGGGCTCGAGAAACTACCTAATTTTCTACCTGGGGCTCACGCCCCAGGCTTTATGCTTCCACCCGCTTCGCGGGTTGCCACCTTCCATTGATCAGATCGTCCTTTAGTGAGCGCACAAGAAAAGTTGTTCGTGCGATTTCGTGTGATTTCGTGGTTCGTATCTCCCGAAAATGGCACAATCGCAAAAGGACGATCGAGCTTGAGAATGCGTCACGAATTTGATAATTGAGACCACCATCCGGTAGATGCAGGAGGGACGGCAAGCATGCGCAAAATACTGGTTTTCAATTCGATCACGGCCGATGGTTATTTTACGGACAAGAACGGCGATATGAGCTGGGCCCATAAACAGGATCCAGAGTGGGCTGAGTTTGTCGCGGACAATTCCAAGCCTGGAGGTGAACTACTGTTTGGCAGAATTACCTATGAGATGATGGCCAGCTTCTGGCCCACACCTGCTGCTGCCGAGCAATTCCCGGAAGTTGCCGAGCAGATGAATAAACTGCCGAAGGTAGTTTTCTCCCGAACACTGGAGAAGGTGTCATGGGAAAACACGAGGCTGTTGAAGGGCAACCTGGCCGACGAAGTAAGAAAGCTAAAGCGTGAGTCCGGAAGCGGGATGGTGATCTTGGGAAGCGGCAGTATCATTTCACAACTTGCCCTGGAGAATGTGATCGATGAATACCAGATGGTGGTTAATCCTATTATTCTTGGCGAAGGCCGCACGATGTTCGAGGGCGTCAAGGATAAACTGAACCTGAAGCTCACTAACTCGCGAGTTTTTAAGAATGGGAATGTGGTACTCACCTACCAGCCTGTTAGCCATTGAGAGCAGGCGAAGCTATAAAGCCTGGTGCGTTCTGGGAAACCGTTCAACCAATCTCCCGCCGCACAAAACCCCAGCACCCGATTGTCGCGACCAGGATTGCACCTACGACTGCAACTGCGGTAATTCGATCCTGCCCGGATACGCCATCCAACACCGCACGGATCGGTAGAGACCAGGGAAACCATGCTCCCAGCACCTTTGATTGAACGGCGAAGATACCCATGATCATCGCGCACATGCCGAATCCCATTGCTACGGTGTAACTATGCCATCTCAGACTCACCCAATGCTGAATTACCACAGCTAACAGAGCCGAAACCGACACTCGCAGCATCGGTATCACAAACGGACTTAGAGGCATATTGCCTAGACTTAAAGATGGATAAAAGGATTTAAGAAGCCGGCCACTTCCGACTGTGCCGAGAATCAGTACGGAGTGTGCCGCCCACAACAGGCTGATGGTTATGATTAATTTACTGACGTAAATGGTCCAACGTGGGGCCGGCAACGCCAGTAAGCTCTTCCAGTTCTTTCCTGTGTTCTCGAGCCCAGCAAGAAGGGAAGTTTCCAGTGTCACAAACATGGGCATCATCAACATCGTCCAAGCCTCGATGGTTGTCCGCACCATTGGTGGCCAAACATCCTTGCCAGCTTGTATAGCACCATGCGCGCCCTTGGCTGAGACCGCGAATTCAATTAAGACAATTACCAACGGCGACACCAACACCATCCACAACGCCAACGTGCGTTTCAGCTTTAGACACTCTGTTAATAGAACTCGAAAAAACATAAGCCTCCGATAAACCCGACCTGCTAATTTCTTTTTTTGAATGGTAACCAGACCACAACTTCACACGCCGCCTTCGGCCTGGGTCATCGTTAGGAACACCTCTTCCAGGGACGCAGTCTCCACCGTCAGATGGTGGACGGCGAGACCAGCTTCGACTAGCGCCTGATTGATCGCCGGCGCGAGCTGTACGTCCGAGGCGAAAATGTAACCATCTTCGCGCTCCGCATTCCATCCTCGTCCGCGGATGAGCGTCAAAGCTGAGTCGATGTTGTTCACACCGATTCGCAAACGAGCTCGACGTAGTCGTTCTAGTTCCTCAATCGATCCCTGGAAAACAAGTTCTCCCTGCGAAAGCATCCCTACATGCGTCGCCACCTGTTAGACTTCCGTTAACAGATGACTGGATAAAAAAACCGTGACTCCGTGTTCGGCAGGAAGTTGTCTAATCAACGATCTCATTTCCTGGATGCCTGCAGGATCCAGTCCATTAGTTGGCTCATCAAGAATCAGTAACTCGCGCTTGCCGAGGAACGCATGGGCCAAACCGAGGCGTTGTTTCATTCCGAGCGAAAATGTCTTAACCAGGTTCCGGCTCGCATTCTCCAGACCGACAATTCTTAGTACACGGTCGATGTCTGAAAGCGGAGCGCCGAGAATTCGGCGCGGAATCTCCAGGTTCTCTTTGGCAGTGAGATGTTCATAGAGTGACGGAGTCTCAACCAAAGAGCCGGTACGCGCCAGAATCTCGCGGCGATCGTATTTTAGGTTTAGTCCAAATAGAGAAATGTCGCCGCGACTTGGCCTGAGGAGGCCAAGCAGCAGTCGGATGGTTGTGCTCTTGCCAGCGCCATTTGGTCCCAGAAAAGCGTAGATACTCCCCGGCTGGACCGCTAGGCTTAGATCTCGAACTGCAGGTTTACCACTAAATTCCTTGGTGAGCGCTTTGGTCTCGATTACGGCATCTGCCATTAATAGATAGACGCCCACAGTTGGCGTTTCTTAACAGAGGGATGGATAAAACTTGCCGAACATGAAGAATCGGCCGCCAGCGGCTGATAGCATTACCTGCATGAAGAGCATGAATTAATAGCCGTCGGCAACGCCCTAGGGCTGGATCGGGTTTTCAATTCCGACCCTGAAAGGGTCGTTGGAGAAGTCGCTCACAACTTAGTCTCGTACGAGTGCGACCCTTACAGGGTCGGGGTGCATTACCAGTTTTCCGGGGGCGTTGCCCCCGGCTATTGACGGTGTCCCTTTCAGGGACATCGCTCGGATTAGGAATTACTTTGAACGAGTTCCTTCAACCAGTTGTCTGGTGGTGTTCTCTGTAACACTCGCAGGAACCGCGTTTTCGAAGTTTGCCTGGTCTAATAGCTTTCCGGTTGGAACGGATTTGAATTCCGGATGTACTTCGATTGAGGGTGCTGGTATTTCAGTTAAGGGAACTCTTCGTTTCCACTGCGTTTTGAGCATCAGAGTCCTGATCAGGGTTTGGATGTGCCAGCCGCCCATTGCGATCAGAAGTCCAGCAGTAACGTAGACGAGCGGATGCGTGAACGA
>DASSCG010000220.1:0-10658 GCA_035697925.1 Pyrinomonadaceae bacterium | reverse complement strand
TGAAGTGGCGAATCCGACGATTCGGTAGTTTGACGGATGAACCCGCATGATTAACCGGGTACGTTCTGTAATCGCTCGCCGGTAGTCCTCGAGATGTGTTCGATTGGTGGTGCCAACTTCAATCATGCGAGTTCCCGAATTCAACATCACGTCAGGTACCCGAAAATCGCCACCGATCTCAACCAGCTCGCCACGGGAAACTAAAGTCTCTCCGTCGCCCGCCAGCACTCTTAAGATGAGCAAAGCCGATGCTGCGCAATTGTTCACCACCAGCGCATCTTCCGCGCCGGTTAACTCGATGAGTAATTCTTCGACTCGAGCACCGCGGCGCCCTCTCGTTCCGGAGTTAACGTCATACTCGAGAGTGCAGTAGCCCGCCGCCTCTCCTGACACCGCTTCGCGGGCTGCTGATGAAAGCGGCGCGCGACCCAGATTCGTATGGAGGATCACTCCTGTCGCATTAATGACGCGGCGAATCCCTGCGTTACTTTCGCGTAACCCTTGATCCATCAGCCACTGTTCAGCCTTTCTCAATAAATTTTCGCGGGTATCTCCATTGGAAATTTCGCGAGCCAATATCTGGGTTCTCATCTGGTCTGTTACTGTTCGTGCAAGCACAGTGACTCGTGACACTCCTAAGGATTTGCGCAGGTTCATCCCAGTCTCCGTTCGGAGCAACTGGTCGACGGAAGGCAATAAGCGCAGAGCAGTTTTAGCGTTGACGGGTTTTGACATGAGTGCATTACGTCTCAAGCTTTAGGTTCGTAGCATAGCGTCTGGTTCATCCTTGAAGCAAACCACATCTTTCACGGTACTTCTGGGCGTCCCGGAATAAGTAGTTGACACACAGCTTTTCAAACACCTAGACTCAGTGAGCGTCTAACCCGACGCTCCCACCAATTAAGCCCCATCCAGGGAGAAAGCCTTACGTGAAAACCCGCGAGAATAAGTTACTGCGGGCTCAATCGAGAGCCCGGAGCAAAAACAAGTTTGCAGTCGGAGAGAAGCTCCAAGGTGTCGACGAACACTTAACGCGATTGGATGAGGATATCCGGCGCCTGAAAGTGGAATTTGATATCTACTTTAACGGCGCTGCCAAACGCCCACCATATGACACCAAAGCACGAGTCGAGACCCTCCTAAAGCGCGTGGGTGATGACAGAACTCTCTCCTTCGCGCAACGTTATCGGTTCAATTCTCTGGCAGCCAGATTTACTGCCTTCCGCGATCTCTGGAGACGAACAATGCAAGGACGTGAAGAAGGCCGTGACCTGGCCTCGGCTGCCAGGGCGACGGCCAAGCAGGAAGCAGTAGAAGGGTTTAAGCGTACTACTCTTGTTTGCACAGATCCCATAAAGGACGTTGAGACGGTGAAGCATTTATACGAAGCTCTGGTTGAAGCAAAAACAAAATGTGGCGAGCCCACGGACGACCTTTCATTTCCCCGCTTTCATCGGTTGATTGCCTCAAAAGCAGAAAGCTTGAAAGAGAAACTTGGCTGCGAGCGCGTAGTCTTTTCGGTTGATGTTGAAGGAGGACACGTAAGCTTTAAGGCGAGAGCCGACAGATAAGAAGAGCCATAAATTTAAAGAAAGAAAAGGCGACCCAAAGGTCGCCTTTTTTTCATGCGCTTGCCGGACTCGAGACCGGAAGCGGCCAGTGGCTTTGCTGGTGCAAGCCGGGGAGATGCTTACGTCTTGGTTACTTTTTCCGCCTGAGGACCCTTTGGCCCCTGAGTGACTTCGAATTCGACCTCCTGGCCCTCTTCGAGGGTCTTGAAGCCGTCACCCTGGATGGCGCTGTAGTGAACGAAGATGTCTGAAGAGCCTGGCTGTTCAATGAAGCCATAACCCTTCGAATTGTTAAACCACTTGACCTTACCGGTTATTCTAGACATGACAACGAATCCTCCTAACGATTCGGTAAAACGAGGGTGAACTAGCTTCAGATTTCAATCTCGAGCTGGTTCCAGACCGAGACCGAAGTCCGCACTAATCCACACCTACTTCGGGTTAATGCTTGTGAGCCGGACACGCTTTTTGAAAGGGCGCTACGGAAACACACAACCAACAAAAAATGCATGGTGGAAAGCGCGGGAGCGCAGTTCCATCATGCATACACGTACAGGGGCGAAACTCGAAAACTCATTACTGTAAAGCTTGGAAGAACGGAAATGCTGGGGAAGTCTAAAGAAAACCCTGCATTGAAACGTCGGCGCATACTAAGCGAAACTTCCGAGGCGTGTCAAGCATAATTCCGGCTTAAAATACGAGCCTGCATAAGTTAAACATGGTCGGCTTGGCCCCTGACTCTAGTGGTTTTGTTGAGGTCCGAAGTCGGACGTCAGCAGGTATCTTAAGGGATTTACCGGGTCATCGTTAATGCGTACTTCGTAATGCAAATGAGGACCTGTAGATCGCCCGGTTGAGCCCACTTTCCCAACAAATTCACCTCGTCTAACAGTGGCACCCTGGGAAACTGCGATCTGTGACAGATGGCCATAACGCGTTGTTAGACCGCCGCCGTGATCAATCACAACCAGTTGACCATATCCATTCTGCCAGCCAACAAAACTCACTTTTCCGGTCGCTCCGGCATGCACAGGAGCACCCATAGGTGCATCAATGTCCTGGCCAGTATGGAATTCGTAAGAGCCTCCTCCAAAGGGGTTCCGACGGCCTCCAAAACTACTTTCGAGTTTGCCGACGACGGGCCATATAGAAGGGGTGTACCCACGACCCCGCATTACGGCCTCATAGGCATTCAGGACTTTTTCGAGATGAGTCATCTTCTCTTCCAACGCCGGCAAGCTATCAAGCGGAAGGGCAGGTCCGCCCGTACCGGGTAAGCCAGCGTTTTCATGTACGACTCCGGATTTCTCTGCAATCTTACGAGAAGTATCTTCCACGCGCTCGACGCGGTTACTCAATTCATTCAATTCTTGCCGTTGGCGTTCGTTCTCGGCTCTAAGGCGCTGATTTTCAACCTCAATGCGTAAATGATGAGCTTGTTGCAGGAGTCCGTAAAAGCCATACAGGCAGCCGCAGAAAAAAATAGCTGTAACTACAGTGAAGAGTTTCAACCATTTTTTCTCAAAGCAAATTCTTTTTATTCGAGCTCGGGAACGGGAGGACGGGGGAATTATGAAAGCGTAAAAACGATCGTCACGGGCCATCTTTCTTCTCCACATGCATGAGCGCACACGTCTGGAGCCGCACGCTTGCAATTAACAAAGGCACAGATCTGTCTCGAAACCAGACTGTGCTGTCTATTTTATGTTTACTAGGATCTTTACCTGCTTGAAGATTTGCAGCGGATGAGTGCGTTCCCGTGTTAAAGGCGCGGATCATCCGGCCGGTGCTGCAAGATGTGTGACCCTATCATACCGTTACTGGCCATTGCAACTCGACATTTAGCCAATAAACCGGACAGAAATTATGAAGGGTCGATCGGAGGGATAATTTACTGCGGTCTAAAAACTCTCGGCCTCTCTCTTACGACGGCAACGCTCACGATATATGGCCAGGACGATCAATACGATTACCGCTACAAAAATGACAACGATGGCAACTTTCACAGCAGCAAGTAAAAACCCTACCAGAGTAATGAGCTGACCTAACAGAGTGACAACGAGAAGTATGAGAGCGACGACACCGCCCAGCCTTGCAAAAATACCTAAGACACTCGCCATGATTAAATCCTTATCTCTCTTGTATTAAGACCTTCGTTCAAAAGTAGCCGTTTCAACTGATCTGCGCGACAACTGAGTCGTCTCTCCGGTGCGAAAGCGCGACTCAAAAGTACCGGTTACCACGGACGGCGGAGGTATTCGGGAGTCGAACCGCACCACTCGATCTGAAGATTTACGCCGGCGGACATAATCAAACAACATATACGCACCCAAAGCGACTAATGCGACTGGCAAGAGCTCCCTAATTGGTAGTTGCACTCCAAGAAGCGTGTGAAGAAGGAAAACCGTACCGATGACAATCAGGGTCAACCCCCAAGCAAAAGGATTTCCGTAGAGTCTCCGTGCGATCACATCCTCCTCAGTTTCGGGCGTCAAACCAGCGCGCATCAATTGTGCCGTGCGGCATGCATCAACCGCGGCAAATAACCAGGTTCCCAAAACTCCGAGGATAAAGAAAAGCACGCCCTGCGTGATCACTGCCATCTGGAAAAAGCTGGCAAAGATTGCGAAGTGAACAATCGCTTTCGATGTTTGTCCGTTATAGGCTGCTCCCAATCCTGGGACAAACGACAATAGAGTAGCGACAAAAGGCGAACTTCGACGTCAGATTACCTGAGAAGGATCGGATTGCGAATGTTGTCGCAGAAACTCAACACCCGCGACGATGCAGTCCTGGCAAAAAGGGAAACCACGAATGCGGTGGTCGCAGGCTGCACATAGCGCGCGGGTGCAGCGGTTGCACTGAACCACTGCTGGATTCTTCTGATGATAAGTACAGTACATCATCCCGAGTTACTAGTCCTTGCTACCTCAGCGTTCTTTCTCACCGCTACCATTGCCCGCTGCCTCTTGTTTTGACTCTTGCTTCTGCTCTGCAGGCTTTTGCACCTGGCCGGGGGGGTTGCTTTGACCACCAACAACGCTTTTTACGCCTGAATAGCTCTGCTCGGCCAGGGCAAGACTTGCCCGATATACGCCACTGATTGAACCGTCCGCGGAGACGGTATTGGTGAGCACAAAGACGGCAACCAAAAGCATAGTTGCTACCGTGGCCAGTTGAGGGGAAACAATGGGATCAAGCCAGAGGCGCAGCTGAGAAGCCCATCGGGAAGTCCAAGGGGCACGAACTTCTTGGGCCTTCAAGGTCCCGATGGTGGCTTGAAGGATTCTCTCTTCTAGTCCAACCGGCACTGGCATTTCTTCCGTGATGTAGGTGTAACACGCGCCGATCGAACGAACCACTTCTCCTGGCAGCTCAGTACAGCGGTCGCAGAGTGCGGCATGACGTTCCCAACGATGATAGAAGGGTGCAGGTAGGAATCCATCCAGGTAGTCTGTCAGCGATTCTTCAAACTCCTGACAAGTCATTGCCGCTTCAGGCATTGTCTTTTGCAAGATACGCGATTCAAGTTCTCGACTGGGTGGCGGTACAGACGCAACCCGACATGCTTGCATCATGTCTTTAACTTCGCTCAGGGTTTGATGGCAAACGGGGCAACGCAAAGCATGCTCGGAAAACTCTCTGTGCGTAGTAGGCTCGAGCACGCCTTCGAGGTAATCACTCAGCCGATTCTCAAAATCACCACAAAGCATTGTTTTCTCTCTTCCGCCCCTCTAATTAGTTTTCGAACCTTTCAAAGGAACGCTCGCCCCCGCGCGACCTCCCTTTGAGTTTAGGCGTGGCTCATTGCCACAACCTTCATCCTCCGCAGTATTTTTGCCAACTCGATGCGACCGCGGTTGATGCGAGACTTAACCGTCCCTTCCGGTATCCTTAAAAGATCAACTATCTCCTGGTAACTCAACTCTTCGATATCACGCAGAATGACGCAGGTGCGTAGGTCGGGGGATAGCTTGTCAATGCCGGCCTGAACCTGTGCGCCTAGTTCCCGCCGCTCAATTTCCTGCTGCACGGAGCGGCTAGTCGTATGCAGATGGTAGCTGTGGTCAGCAAGATCGTCGGCATGGTTGTCGTGTGGCGTGCGTTGTCGTTTTCGATAGTCATCAATGATTAAATTGCGCGCCAGCCTCATCAGCCAATTTTGCAGATCGCCTTGCTTTGGATCGTACTGCCCCAGCGAACGATAAACTCGAACAAAGACTTCCTGAGTTAAGTCTTCAGCGGCGTCAGCGCGGGAGGTAAAACGGTAGGCGAGATTGTAAATGCGTCGGGAGTAACTCTGAACAATCTCCTCCCATGCCGCACCATCTCCAGCACGACACCTGCGAATCAATTCGGCTCCTTCGTTGGCAGCCAACGTTCTTGCAGCCCCCACCTGATGTCTTCTCCGGCTCCTGATGCTCTTGAATCCAACCTGGGCAACAAAGGAAAAACTCCCTTGTTGAGAGCGGTTACGAAGCCTTCGAACCTAAAGTTCCGCAAACGATCCGCGCCCTGAAAGGGATTCGAAGAGGAATTCCCCTCAGCCGCCGGACAGCTAGTTTGGCCAGACGCAACAGCGCGATTGGCGCGCATTCTTGCCGCTTACCCTGAAACTGTAGTAGCCTCACTTGACGGCACCATATCTTGTGGTTTGCATTCTTGCGAGTCAAGTTTCTTTTGACCCCTGCCAGCGGAGTATTCGATCAAGTTGAAGTCATCAACCCGCAAGTACATTGAGTTTGGCGCACTCTGTGCCCTCGCTATCGGTATTCTTTGGTGGTTTGGCCGGCAACTGGACTGGGGGGAAGTGCGCTTGGCGGTTAGTCAATCTAACCCATACCTGCTTGGTTTGGCAGTCCTGGTTATCTGTATTGCTTATCTTTTTCGTGCTTACCGGTGGGGCGCGCTCCTTGCACCTTTAGGTCCAGCAAGTCTTCGTCATCTTTTTGCCGCCACGACAATAGGATTTGGAGCTGTGTTCTTAATCGGTCGCATGGCCGAGGTTGTCCGGCCGGTTGTTCTGCCGATGCGAGATCCCCGAGTCCGTGCGAGCAGTTCATTTGTGACGATTATGATTGAACGAATCTACGACTTGATGGCGGTCGTGGTCCTGTTCGCTGTGAATCTGTTGTGGTTTACCCCGCCAACGAACCTGGGTGCAGAGTTTTCGCGGGTGCGAGTCGCCGGGGTGATTCTGCTCATCCTTTCGATCGCAGCCGTCGCCGGACTCACCTGGTTTAGAAGAAGGTCGAAGAGCGCCATCGGTTGGATTGAAAAACAATTGGATCTTCTCCGGTTCATCCCCGTTCGACTCAAGCGCGCTTTGATTAGCCTGCTCGAACAGTTGGCAAAGGCTTTGAGAGTGCTGGTGGATGCACGCGAACTCGCAGTCACTATCGGTTGGACAGCAATGGTGTGGGGAGGAATTTCCGTTGCCAATTGGCTGGTCTTGCGGGCCTTCGGACTTCAATTTGGGATTACTGAAACTATTTTTATTCTAGGTTGGTCGCTGGTGGGATCGTTGGTTCCAACGCCCGGGGGAGCCGCCGGTGCCTTCCATGCTGCGACTGCGGCTGGACTAATTTTTTTGGGTGTATCTCGCGAGACCGCTGCAGCCATCTCCATCGTAATGCACGTCGTTGACTTCGGACCCGCCGTGATCTTCGGATTTGTTTATTTCGTGCGTGGTGACATAAATCTAGACCGGCTCCGTTCCCTGGCATCTCCTGAGGCTGTCGAACACGCAGTGGAAGATGAGATCGTCCTGTCGGACGAACTACTCATGGAAAGAAAACTAGAACCCTTAGCGTCAAGCGAATGAAGTTCGTTGTTGAAAATGCTCTGTAAGATTCCTCGTGAGGATTGCGACTTATGAAGTGTCCCTTCTGTGGCTATCTTGAAGATAAAGTGGTTGATTCACGCGAATCTCGCGAGGGAGAAGCTATTCGACGGCGGCGGGAGTGCTTGCGTTGCGAACGCCGGTTTACCTCCTATGAACGCATTGACGAGATTCCGTATATGGTTGTTAAGAAGGACGGCCGTCGGGAGACATTTGATCGCAACAAAGTCATGGCAGGGTTGCTGCGGGCTTGTGAGAAACGTCCGGTCCCGTCGTCGAAACTCGACGCTATCGTCAACGCAATTGAAAAGTACGTTCAGGAATCATCGGAGCGTGAGAGACCAACGAGCAAGATAGGGGAGATGATTATGCGGCGACTGAAAGAGCTCGACAAAGTCGCTTATGTTCGGTTCGCTTCAGTGTATCTGGAGTTTGAAGATGTATCTGAATTCATGACTGAGCTGAAGCATCTGGTTCGGACTCGTAGTGGTGGCCCGGGTGGTAAGAAAGGGTAGTCCGCAGAATTGATGATAAAACCAATACTCACAACCGGCTTGGAGCGCCTTGAATTGCAACGCCTTCGCGATCGCGTGGGAAGGCTGTTTGCTGCTTTGCAAGAGGCTACCGTGGCTGAGGATCCACTGGCATCAGGAGCCTGGGCGCCACCGGTTGATCTTTGTGAGGCTAACGACGCTATTTACATCCGAGCCGAACTGCCGGGACTGAAGGCAGATCAAATTCAAATCGGTTTAACGAACACGCAGTTGCGGATTTGGGGTGAGAAGAAAAGGCGCGTGCCACGCAAGCGGATCATTTCGCATCTTTGTTCCGAGCGAAGCTACGGGAGATTTAGCCGTATTGTTCCGTTGCGTTGGACAGTTAGTGTTCGAAACGCAATGGCGCAGCTTGAAAACGGCATTCTTCTAATTCGCTTGCCCAAAATTGAAGAGCGAAGAGGTGCCGAATTTAAACTTACAGTGAAAGAAATCAGCGAAGAGTGATAGCGAGAGGGAATTAACGAAACTTCTAAACGCAGATCAAGTAGAATCAATTTATGGCAATTATCAAAGAAGCAGACATTACCGAAGGCATAGAACCTACGGACAGCGAGCAGCAACTTCAAATACCAGGCGAATTGCCGGTTTTGCCGCTTCGCGACATCGTTATCTACCCGTTCATGATCGTCCCGCTCTTCGTCTCGCGAGAAAAGTCGATCCGCGCAGTGGATGAGGCCTTAGGCGAGAATCGAATGATTCTGCTTGCATCGCAGAAGGATCTCGATAAGGAAGAACCGTCCGCTGACGATCTTTACAAGGTAGGCACGGCTGCCGTCATCATGAGGATGCTCAAACTGCCTGACGGACGCATTCGGATTTTGGTCCAAGGTCTTGCGCGCGCCGAAATAGAGTCGGTCGACACGAGCGGTGCCTATATTCGCTCGCGTGTGCACGTGATGCAGGAAGTTCTACCTCCTGAAAGATCACTTGAAGTTGAGGCGCTGATCAGAAACGTTCGTGCGTCCATGGAAAAAGCCATCAACCTTGGAAAAAACATCTCGCCAGAGGTGATGGCTATCATTGCGAACCTGGATGACGCAGGACGGCTGGCTGACCTCTCGGCCTCAAATCTCGAGTTGAAGGTTGAAGACGCTCAATCAGTATTGGACATAGCCGACACAACGGGTCGTTTGCGTCGCGTAAACGAATTGCTGAACAAAGAACTGGAAGTCCTAACGGTCCAACAGGAAATTAATACTCAGGCGCGCGCTGACATTGATCGGTCGCAGCGTGAGTTTTACCTGCGACAGCAAATGAAGGCGATTCAAACTGAGTTGGGTGAAGGCAATGAGCTGGCAGAAGAAATTGCTCAGTTTCGAGAAAAGATCGAAGCGGCTGTCATGCCTAAGCCTGCAGAAGACGAAGCGCTTCGGCAACTCAAAAAACTGGAGCGAATGCACCCGGACGCGGCCGAAACCGCCACGCTCCGAAACTGGATGGAAATCATGACCGATTTGCCGTGGTCTAAGTCTTCCACGGACAATCTCGATCTCCGTAAAGCAGAACAGATTCTTAATGAAGATCATTATGGTTTGGAGAAGGTTAAGGATCGAATCATCGAAGCCCTTGCAGTGCGCAAGCTCAAAGAAAAGCCGAAAGGCCCCATTCTCTGTCTAGTTGGCCCTCCGGGTGTGGGAAAGACATCGCTGGGTCGTTCAATTGCGCGAGCTCTTGAGCGGAAGTTTGTCCGGCTCTCGCTGGGCGGTGTTCATGATGAGGCGGAGATTCGTGGTCACCGTAGAACCTACGTCGGGGCCATGCCCGGTCGTGTCATTCAAGCTATTCAGCAGGCTGGCACCAATAATCCACTAATCATGTTGGATGAGATCGACAAAGTGGGAGCAGACTTTCGCGGCGATCCCTCTTCAGCTTTGTTGGAAGTTCTTGATCCTGAGCAGAACAACAGCTTTAGAGACAACTACCTCGGCGTAACCTTCGATTTGTCTAACGTGATCTTCATGACCACGGCTAACGTGCTCGACACGATTCAGCCGGCCTTGCGTGACCGCATGGAGGTGATCCGTCTCGCAGGCTACACCGAAGAGGAAAAGCTTGAGATTGCTCTGCGTCACCTGCTGCCCAAACAGATGGAAGAAAATGGCATAACATCGCGCGACGTTCATATTTCGAAAACAGCGCTGACTGCCATTGTGCAGCAGTACACTCAGGAAGCCGGATTGCGTCAGCTGGAACGAGAGATTGGAAGAATTTGTCGCAAGGTGGCGAGACGCATAGCTGAGGGCCACAAGGGAGCCGTCAGGGTCTCGCTTAAAAACCTGCACGAGTTTCTAGGTGCTCCGAAGATCATTCCTGAGGAGGTACTCAAGAAGGATCAGATTGGCGTGACGACGGGATTGGCTTGGACTGCGGTCGGTGGTGACGTGCTTTTCATCGAAGCCCTGCGAGTGAAAGGGAAGGGGAACCTGATGCTCACGGGACAGCTTGGTGAAGTAATGCGAGAGTCAGCCCAGGCTGCTTACTCCTACGCTAAATCACGCGCTAAAGAACTGGAGATTAGCGACGAGGAATTTTCCAATTACGATCTCCATATACACATTCCTGAAGGCGCCATACCGAAAGATGGTCCTTCCGCCGGAATTACACTGGCAACGGCCATGGTGTCGGCGCTTTCTTCTCGCCCAGTGCTAAAGAGCGTGGCGATGACCGGTGAGATTACTCTCAGGGGTA
>DASSCG010000219.1:0-4778 GCA_035697925.1 Pyrinomonadaceae bacterium | reverse complement strand
AGACCAAAGAAGATCCGCGCACCTATCTGATGAATACGACCGACGGTGGTGAGCACTGGAGCCGCGTCGATATCGGAGGTGCCGATGTCGATGTACGTTTGGTGAGAGCCGTATTCAGTCCCAGTGGACGAAGCTGGGCATTTGGTGAGCATGGTGCGATCTTCACTACCCAGGATTCCGGAGCGAGTTGGACCAGACTGCAGTCACCTACACGACACCTGTTGCTTGGCGGAATTTTTATAGACGACTACCGTGGCTGGTTGGTGGGTGCCGGCTCAACCATCATGCAGACTTCCGACGGTGGTGAGACCTGGCACGTGTCATCTCTGCCCTATGCAAAGGGTGTTCGCTTCACGGCCACGTCTTTTGTCGACAATCGGTTGGGTTGGGCTGTCGGAAGCGGTGGTACGGTCTATCGCACTATTAATGGAGGTCGAACCTGGCACCAGCAGGACTCAAGGGTCTCGAACGATCTGTTAGACGTTAAATTTCTTGATGCGGTTGAGGGTTGGGCCGTGGGTGCCGAAGGCACTTTGATCTATACCCAGGACGGTGGGCTGCATTGGACTTCTCAAGCGACGGGTGTCACTCACCCGTTGGAACGTATCTTCTTCCCAAATCGCACGCATGGCTGGGCGGTAGGGTTCGGTGGAACAATTCTGTCCTACGAAAGAGCAGAGGCTCCCCGGCTACGACGTTGAACTAATTCATTAAACATACCAAGGGGATGCTAGTGAAAAGTTTTAAACCCACTCCATCATCTTTTGCCGTCTCGTTACTGGCGATAGTAATAGTCTTCATTTGCGTTCGACCGGTTAGTAGTCAATCCCAGAAAAGCGCTCCTAAGGGAACGCCGCCGCCAACGAGTTCCCCTCAACCATCTCCCGCAGCGGCCGCCCCGACTGGTTCGCCTGATACGGCGCCCACTACACAGCCCTCTAAACCAGAGGGAAATCCCAGTACAACTCAAACCACAACTCAGACGCCATCCGCTCCGGAAGAGACGGTAGCTCCGAAATCTGAAATTGCCATTCTTCGAGATGAAATCAATGCAGCTCCTAATGACCAAACGCGAACTCGTTTGCAGCTGAAATTAGTGGACCAGCTCTTATCCGCCGATCTAAAGACAGAGGCGATTGCCGAGCTCAAAGCCATGGGCGAGGAAGATCGGTTCGACCCGCAAGGCTTCTACAACATAGCCAATGCACAGGTACGACTCGGAGCCTGGGAGGATGCGGTTAACAGCTACAGGAAAGCTATCGGCCAGCGAAATGGACGATACTCGCGGGCTTTGAACAATCTCGGTGTAGTGCTCTTGCGCGAGGGGCGCTGGAATGAAGCCTATGATGCGTTCATCACGGCCCTCAGACAAGAGAGCTTCCACTATGCGGAAGCAAGTTTCAATTTGGGTCGACTATATGCGACACGTGGAGAAAATGATCTGGCGATTCGTGAATGGAAACGTGCCTTAGCAGTCGATCCAAAGCACGATGCCGCGGCGAAGGCATTAGCGAATACCAAGGGTGCGGGAAGTATTGCGGTAGGGACTTATACATCGCCTTCGCATCCGCGACCTGTAGTTAACCAACCCCCAACCACAATGGACAAGGCCCGCGGAACCTCGAACGTCGAGTTGAGCAGGCCAAAGGACGTTCCGAAGGCTGGACCCAAGCGGGATGCCCTGCCTCGCGCGCCCGCGTTTACGATAGATTCGGAGACGTATGCCTTGCTGCAACGTGGCCGCTCCGCGCGTGAGCAAGGTCGCTATGAAGAGGCCGTGAATAATTTTCGTCGCGTGCTTGATCGGACGGGCGGATATTTTCCGCCGGCCAATCTTGAACTCAGTTATGCGCTCACTGCTCTAAAGCGGCTGGACGAGGCGATTACAACTCTGGAACCGGTCGCTCAAAGAAATGGCACTGAGATTCCGCTCAGCTATTATCATCTGGGCCGGCTTTACGAGTTGCGAGGCGAATTAAAGGTTGCGGAGGAGCAATTTACGCGCACCGCGGAAGCTTACGGAGACAAGAACCCCCAGTTCATTCTGGATGTTGGAAGAGTCCAGGAGAAACAAGGGAACCTCGCGGGCGCTCTGAAAAGCCTGGAGAGATACGTTTCCGCTATGGAGCGACAAGGTCAAAGGCCTTCTTGGTCCGACGAGCGTCTGGCAATCCTCCGCCAACGACTCGCCGCTTCTAAGCCGAAGCCCTAAAAGCGTAGGGGTGTACTCCGACTTTAAAAGTTTATTTTAACTTCGAGTGAATTGTGGTGCCGGGATGGGCTCAGTTAGCCACCTCTACAAGTCTTCCCGGTTACGCTCAGGCCGCATGTGCGGAAACAGGATTACGTCTCGAATCGAAGGCTGGTTTGTCAGCAGCATGACGAAGCGATCAATTCCGATGCCTATTCCCGCCGCTGGCGGCATGCCATATGACAACGCCCTAATATAATCCTCATCCATGATCATCGCCTCTTCGTCCCCACGCTCGCGTTGGATCATTTGATCGTTGAAACGATCATACTGTTCCTTAGGATCATTCAGTTCCGAAAACCCGTTAGCGCATTCCATCCCGACAATAAAGAGTTCGAAACGTTCCGCCACAGTCGGATCATCAGGGGACGCCTTCGAAAGTGGCGAGATAGGTTTGGGAAAGTCCGTAATAAAAGTGGGTTGGACCAGGAGGTGTTCCACAGTGGCTTCGAATAACTCCGCCACGCGAGCTCCGTCCAGGTTGTCGAGGTTAGAGTCGGCAGTCCCGGGCGATCCGTGCTTCCTGATTGCCTCTTTCATCGTTAGCCGTTCGAACGGCCCCGAAAAATCGAGGTCATGCTCACCGTAAGGCACTCGCGCTGTTCCCAGAACTTTGACAACATTCGCACGCAACATCTCTTCACACAAATCCATCATCTGATTTACGTCCGCATAGGACCAGTAAAACTCCAGCATGGTGAATTCAGGATTGTGTATCCGATCAATGCCCTCATTGCGAAAATTGCGGTTCAGCTCATAAACCTTCTCGAAACCACCGACCAGCAGTCGTTTCAAGTACAACTCTGGTGCAATGCGCGCGTACAGATCGATATTGAGTGCGTTATGACGGGTCTTGAACGGCCTGGCAGCCGCGCCGGTAGCCTTGGTCGTTAGCATAGGCGTTTCGACTTCGACGTACCCACGGTCTTCAAGAAAACGGCGCATCTCACGGATGATCGCCGAACGGCGCTCAAAGACTTCTCGCGGAGGGATGCGACCTTCCTGGGTTTCCAATTTCAGGCTGCCTGCGATTAGATCAACATAGCGTTGGCGCTGCCGAATTTCAGGGTCGTGAATCCCATGCATTTTGTCCGGCAACGGCAGTAAAGCCTTCGCGAGAAATTGCAGGGTTTGGACGTGAACTGACAGTTCGCCTGTCTTGGTAATAAAGAGAAAGCCCTCGGCGCCAATGAAGTCGCCGTGGTCCAGAAGTTCGAAAAGTTCCCAACCCCTTCCTTCCACTTCAATTGGAGAGCGCGTGTCGTTGCTAATTGCCTTCACATCGGCTTTGCGAATGTAAATCTGCAGGCGTGAGATCCCGTCCGAGATGTGCACAAATGCTGCTTTTCCCATAACCCGTGGCGGGGAAGCGATTCGCCCCGCCAACCGTACCACCACCTGATTGAGTTCTTGGTTAGCAGCTTCAATAGCGTCTGCTGCCGGACGCGCTCCGTCAACAGTTGCGGGCTGATACCCAATAAACTTTTCAACGATCGCAGTAATGGTGTCTTCATGCTGACCATCTCCAATTCGGCTGCGATCAAACTTATTGGGATACGCATTGCCTACAAGCGATCGCAAGGCCTCCAGATGCTCACGGCGCGCTTGGGTCTGATCGTTCTCCTCTATGAATGGTATCGACAAAGGGTCTCCTTAAGGAAAGCGCTGATTATAGATAGCAGGTCAACCGATTGCCAATTGCCATTTGCCGATTTCCAATTGGCCTCTATCCCCAGCTCACGCTCATTAAATTGGCAATTGGCAATTGCCAATCGGCAATTGGTGTTGCCTCATGCTAGATTGGTACTTGGAATGAGCGGCAAGATACTTAGCCCCGAAGATCTACTTCGGGAGCGCACCAGCCTGCGCGCGCAAGGCAAAACTCTGGTTTTCACGAACGGGGTATTTGACCTATTGCACGTCGGGCACGTGCGCTACCTGGAACGTGCGCGATCGTTAGGCGACGCCCTGGTAGTCGCGATCAACAGCGATCGCAGTGTTCGAAAATTGAAAGGCGATAGCCGACCCGTAATCGTTGAACACGAGCGCGCTGAAATACTCGCAGCCCTGCGACAGGTAACATATGTGACTATTTTTGACGACGTCTCCCCGCGTAGTTTGATCGCCAAGATACTTCCAGATGTGCTTGCTAAAGGCGGCGACTACGGTCTTGATGCAATTCACGGCCGCGAAGAGGTAGAGACGGCAGGCGGTAGAGTAGTTTCGTTGCCCTTTATTGAGGGCGCTTCAACGTCGGCGATAATTGAAAGGATGCGGCAGGGGAGGCGTCGGTAGTTGGTGGTCAGTGGTCAGTAGTCAGTCGCCGTCTTGGGTCCCCGTCGGGGACCAATTTAATAGCCGGGGGCAACGCCCCCGGTAAGCAACGTTTAAATCCCGACCCTGTAAGGGTCGCATGTTGGTAAATGAATTACCCGATTGAATACTGGATTAAGACGGTGCGACCCTTTCAGGGTCGGAATAACCTTTCTCGCTACCGGGGGCGTTGCCCCCGGCTATTGAATTTGTC
>DASSCG010000218.1:0-3570 GCA_035697925.1 Pyrinomonadaceae bacterium | reverse complement strand
CAACCTCACGGAGCAGGTGATGAATCTGATCGATCGCGAGCACGGCTGTGGTGGGATCGTTGATAGCGGGCGAGAGCGCTTTGGACGCTATATCAACAATGATGCGAAAGGCGAACATCGGATCCTGTTCCAGGGTACGCTCCTGGCCCAACGCCACTGATTTGCGTAATACTTCGTCACTGAGATCGCCGCCGCCTTCAAAGATTTGAAACAGCGGATCACCGGCGGCAACGAAATCGCCGACCTGTGGGATCAACTCAATCAGGCAATCGGATTGCTCTGCAAGCGACATGAGCCCCTTGAGATCAAATGCGAGTACCGAACCGCCGACTGAGTTCACTATGATTCGATCGGGCTTGCCATCAAGAGCAGCAATAGGTTCCGGCGAAAGCGCCTGCTGTTCGTCAAGTAGTCGAGGATAGACACCTGCGATGACTTCATGACCTGACAAACCCACCACTCGTAAAACGGAACTTGGCCTCAGTGTCTTACCGATTCCATCGATGAAATAAAGCATGAGAGCGAGGTTGAGTAGAAAGCCGTAGGCGGCGAAATAGCCGCTCAACAGCGGTACTGAATCTTCAATACGAACCAGGACGCCGACCGAAAATGTGAACGTAAAAACAAAGAGGGCCAGTAGAAGTTTCCGGGTGTTGTTACGGTAGACGAAAGCAATGATCCGCGGCGTCAGTTGTGCACTCGCGAGTTGTACGGCAAGCAGCATGGCAGAGGTGACGAGAACTACCAAAGTGAGGAGAGAGGAAGCCACCGTGGCCATGACGGTACGCGCAGTTTCAGGATCAAGGTTGCTGGGCCAACCGAGGAATCGTTCAAGCCGAGTAAGTAGCGAGACTGTTATCAACCCCACCACAATTGCAAAAGACGGATAGATCCAGATCGAATTGCGAACGTACAGTTGAACACGATGTCGCAGCAGCCAATTCATAGAACCCGGCATAAACCGCAGTCGAAACCCCTTCGATTCTAGGAACCCCTTTCCGGACAAATAACTGTCAGATCTTACAGTGGCGGCAGCCAGGGCTGAGTGTGATCATTCGTCTATGTGTGGTCTCTGAAATGTGCCTCTGGCAGAGGTTGGTCGAATTGGCAGGAAGGCAGACAACCACATGCGTGAAGCACAACAAGAATCATTTTCGTTGCAGGCGGAAAGTCCATTTGAACTCCGCCTGGACATGAGCCGGAACGTCGCGGAGTCGTTCGTAAAAAAGGCGCTTGTCTCCGGAGAAGTGGGTTTTCTTCATTCGTTCACTACCGGTTCCACCGTCGATGGGCCAGGTGTACGAGTAGTCGCATGGACGGCAGGTTGCCAGTGGAAATGTCTTTACTGCCACAACCCTGACACCTGGAACATGATGAACGGCATGCCGGTAAGACTCGAACGCGCCGTTGAGGAACTGCGCAAGTATCGGCATGGACTAAAAATCATGTCGGGCGGATTCACGTTAAGCGGAGGCGAACCGCTCATGCAGGATCGCTTTGCGGTCAAGTTATTCACCGCCGCAAAAGCGATGGGCGTACATACGGCCGTCGAAACAAACGGGTATCTGGGCGCGCGTCTGACCGACGAGGATCTGGAACAACTCGATCTGGTGTTACTCGGAATCAAGACGTGGGGTCCGCAACGCCATCGCGATCTCACCGGGAAGGACATCGGCCCAACACTCGACTTCGCGCTACGTTTAGCTCAGCTGAGGAAGCCCGTTTGGATCCGGTTTGTGCTGGTGCCCGGATTGAGCGACGACGCTGAAAACATGCGGTCGATAGCGGACTTTGTTGCCGGGCTCGGTAACGTCGAACGGGTTGAGGTTTTACCCTTTCACCAGATGGGGCGATTCAAATGGGAAAAACTCGGTCTTGATTACACCCTCAACGATACGCAGCCGCCTGCGGCGGAACAATGCGAGCGCGCGTGCGAAATATTTCGAGCAGTGGGGCTAAAGGCATACTGATTTAGTTCTCACTCAGGTGAGACGTAGCGTGTTCCGCTGGCAGCAAATGGCTGAGAAATCACGCAGCCACCATCGCGTTCTTCATGGCATAGGCCACTAGTTGTGCGCTGCTCTTAATCTCGACTTGCGACATCATCGAATATTTATGAAATGCAACCGTCCGCGTAGAGAGGTCTAAGCGAAATGCAATCTCTTTCATCGTTCGACCTTCAGCAAGCATTTGCAGAACCTATTTCTGACGCGGCGTCAATGGATGATGCTCCTTTTGCTTCTTCAGACCTGCTCTGATCAAACGAGACAATAGCGCCTTGCCATTGAATGGAGGTGCAACGCGGAAACAGCTCGCTTGGTGCGCCTTTGACACAGGCAATTGGGTTCGCTTCGATCTGCTGAATGGTAGTCATGCGTTTGCGCACTGAATCAAAAGGCAGCTCCGCAAGACGCGGCGAACTCTTTAGAGCATCCTGAGAAATACCGGCTTTGGCGGCAGCTACCAGGATTGCTGCCTCGGTCGGATCTCCAATCACGTTGAAGTGCCTTCGTGGACCTTGCTGTTGAACCAGATGTGCGTCTGAGCAAAGTGCGGCAATACGCAACAACTCCTGGGCGAATGTGTTGTCGGAATTGTTTCCAACTTGTTCAAGTTCTCCAGCCGTCTCGTATCCTCGTCCTCCCACGCGGTAATCAAGTCCGCTGGTCCAAAGATCGCGCACTGTCATTTCGTTTTCCGTTAGCGTGCCGGTCTTATCGGTAAGAATCACGGTTGCGGCACCGAGTGTTTCCACCGCGGAAAGACGCTTTATCAAAGCCTTCCGCCCAGCCATCCTTCGCACTCCAAGCGCCAGCGAAAGTCTCAGCGTCGGCAGTAGCCCTTCCGGAACATTCGCTACGATGATGCCGACTGCAAATAGGAATGCGGAATGCCTGGAAAGTCCTCCCAGCACTGTGCCGGCAATGAAGAACACCACGCCCATTCCGATTGCCAGCAGCGTGACAATCCGAGTTACGCTGGAAAGTTCTTTTTGTAGGGGACTTTGCTGCTCAGTCTGTTCCTGAGTTATTTGTGCAATTCTTCCGAACTCAGTGTTTGCTCCAGTGGCAAATACGACTGCTTCGCCACGCCCACTGACGACGCTCGTACCGGCGAAGACCACATTCGACAAGCCGGCAGTCGAAACAGTCAACACGGTTTTCGCTTCATCAGCAGTGCGTGAAACGGCCTTTGACTCACCTGTGAGCGAAGACATGTCAACGCGAAGTCTCTCGGCAACTAGCACGCGGGCATCGGCGGGAATGGCTGCTCCTTACCCCAGCAAAAGAATATCTCCCGGCACAACCTCGCTAGCTGGAATGAGTTGTTCTTCATCCTCTCGCCTTACCATTACCTGCTGCGGAAGGAGCGCCTGCAACGCTTCGGCAGCACGTTCCGCCTGATATTCCTGCCAATAGCTGAATACCCCGTTGATCATAATCACTACCACGATGGCCCAGCAAAGTTGGGGCATGCCTGCCAGCCAGGCCAGAAATGCGCCAATCCACAGATGAACAATACTTTCCATTGCACGATTCTGACGGGCCAGGTCGAGGAACTAATGGGACA
>DASSCG010000217.1:0-7706 GCA_035697925.1 Pyrinomonadaceae bacterium | reverse complement strand
ATTGGCTGACATCGGACGTCCGCAATTGACCTTGATGAGAAAGTTCTCTGTAAAAGCGGCTTTAGCGGTAGGTTCTCCCCACTCTAAAGCCAAGGTTGTCGCGACGCTGCGTGGGAAAATAAGCATTGGGGGCGCCTCGATGTGCTGAACGCATCACCGCTGCCTCATAGCTAAATGAACCGCCGCGCCTGGTGCGAGCTTGCGCATCCATTACCTTTAGCAACGAGTCTTCCACGTCATCTCGAAGGGTAGAAGTCGAAGGATAATCTTGCCAGCCGTCTTGTGCCCATTCCCAAACATTGCCGTACATATCGAACAACCCAAAGTCGTTAGGCATCAGCTGTCCCACGGGAAAGGTGCGTTGCGGATCGTTTGGATCTGCCGGATCGCTCTTCCGCTTAGGAGGGTTCTTACTGTACCAGGCGTACTCTGTCAGCAATTCCTCTGCATCACCGTAGAAGCGACTGGTTAACGCCCCCGCTCGACACGCATATTCCCATTCTGCTTCGGTCAGCAGTCGATATCCCGTTCGCTGCAAATAATCCTTTGGTAATTCCATTCCTCCCTTGATTTGATTAAGGTCTGTCGGATAACACCACTCCGACTCGGGGATACCTTCCTGCTTGCTGAGCCAGTTACAGTATTGCGCCGCTTCGTACCAGGTCATTGCAATCTGTGGACAATCATCATCGGGACTCAATTGCATAACACGTGAGCCGCGTCGGGGATCTTTTGTTGAATCTGGGTAGGCCTGCTCAAGTTTTGGATTGGCTTCTAGAAATCTTTGAAACTGTGCGACTGTCACTTCCTTATTCGCTATAGCGATAGTTCGGAGAATGCGCACTCGATGTTGCGTTTCATTCGCGGCCCGGCCTGGCTCGTTCTGGGGAGATCCCATAAAGAGGTTCAGGGGCCCTCGAAGAATAACCATCGTGTGACCTTCATTCGTCGAATACCAGTTGTATCTCCCTCTCGTTTGACTCTTCAATGCCTGGTCAATCGCTCGCAGCTGATCTTGTTGGTGCCAGTCTAACTTCCGCGACACTTCTCCCTTCCTGCCATAGCGCAGCAACCAATCTATGGCCGAATGAATTCCCGCATCCGGATCGTCACGATACCAACGCAACAACTTTGGAATGAGAGGGCGCCGGAGATTTTCTGATAAGCGTTCGCCGTCAAACTGGCCCAGGCTCAGAATCAATGCGCGACGAGCTGAAGCGTCGTCTTCCACTTGCAGCCGCCGAATGATCAGCTGAGGGTCTACGCCTATCCTGGCGAAACCGTGGATCAAGTAGGTGCGTCGAGTGGGATCGTCACTATGGCGCAACCATCGCCAAACTGAGTTTGGCTTGCCCTCGCGTAATAAAACCAGTTCTTTTTCGGCTTCTTGTCTTGCGAAAGAACCAGACGCGGCGCCAGGGTTTTCAGACGTTTGCGGTCTGCTTGGATTTTGCGTGAGCCGGTTGGCCGGCTCGCTCTTCAATTCGGGTGTTTGAGTTAGGGAATCGATCGATGCCGCTTCAAAGAACACGCACAGTATTATGGTTAGTAAAGCGGTTGGGAGAAGTTGACGCACAACGCGTTCCCATCCAAGGTTCGCGATCTCAAGCGCAGTCGCGAGGTTATTTTTCCGGCGAATTCCTTTGTAGCTAGGTCATCAGTTAAGAGTTGACTGCCCGGAGAAACTGCGCAGTGTCTGTGTATTGTTGGAACTTGATTATCTTCCCATCGCGAAAAGTAAAGAAGTGGGCGAATTGGGCCCGAACAACCTCGCCGGTTTTCTTGTAAGTCCCACTGTAGTAGCCGTGTCCGATTACAGTTTCGTCCGCGTCCAGGACTTCTTTGGGCGAAACCGCGAAACCGTCCCAGTCTTGAGCAATACGCATGAAGACGCCTTCCAGCACGGCATTTGGTCCAACGTAAGGGTTGTTGTCGGCATAGATAAAATTCTCGGCTTCCCACCAATCCACCTGGGGATCAAGAGCGGCGATGATAGTGGGAATTTCGCCAGTGGCGAATGCCTGGTACATACCGCGGACAACATTGACGTTATTGTTTGACACGGGGGCCTCCACGGGAATGGTTTTGATTCGAGCGGGCGCAACTTTAGTTCAAAGAAACGTTGACTGCCAACATTTTTAGGCTTTGCCTCACAAGTCTCGTCTCATTCACACCGGGCTTTAGCCCGGTGCAAAAGTGGACGGAGAAATTGAGAACCGTTTCAACGGTTTCTCCTGCGGCTCGGCATGCAACGCTTTGTGCTCAAAAGCTTCAGCGTCTTATCGCGAGTCAAACCGTTAAAACGGTTACTTCGGCCCTTGTTTTTTATCCTAGCCACTGCAGTACTTCTTCTTCGCCTGACATGCGGCTGCCACCAACGACGTGAATGAAGTACTCCTCGAGCGAAACAGGGCCCAGGCGCTCACCATCGCCCTGGACAGGAATTCCCTTCTTCAATTCATCGAGAGACCCCGCAGCGAGCAACTTACCCTGAGAGATGATTGCGATGTCGCTGCAAAGCCGCTCAACGATTTCCAACACATGGGAAGTTAGAAATACAGTCAAACCTCGTACGGTCAAACGGGACAAAAGGTCCTTCAGCGTACGAGACGCAATAGCGTCCACGCCTTCAAAAGGTTCATCCAAAAAAAGGATCTCGGGCCGATGAATCAAAGCACAGGCGAGCGAGAGCTTCTTCTTCATGCCGTGTGAATATTCGACAATTAGCTTTTTTGGTTCCGATTCTAATTCCATCAGCTCCAGGAGCTCCGGCGATCGCTCTGCGATCTCTTGCTTTTGTAAGCCATACATCCGGCCGGTGAAAGCAAGCATTTCAGCCCCAGTCAATCGCTCAAAGAGATTGAGATCTTCCGGGACTACTCCGATTCTTCTTTTGACCCCGAGAGGCTCGATCGCTAGATCTCGACCGAGGACATGAATCCGTCCACTCGTCGGCCCAAGCAACCCGGTCAGCATTTTGATGGTGGTTGATTTCCCGGCTCCGTTAGGGCCAAGAAAACCAAAAAAACTGCCCCTACGAACGCGAAGATTGAGATGATCTACCGCGGTAAAATCGCCGAAGCGCCGTACCAGATCAAAAGTCTCTACTGCGGGCGTGATGTTCTGAACTTCAAAATCCATCATTGGTACGGTTGTACGTGGTTAAGCTGTGAGGCGTCAAGCAGCTATGACTCCCAGTCTAGAGTTATCCAAGCAAGCCATTTTCCTGTTGGGAAGGGGGCAAGCGAAGCGCGCCCCCGCTCAAGCTCAATCGATGCTCAATCTTGGTTGAACAGCTCCGTGGGTTAAAAATTTTTTGAGTTCAAGATTGAGTGGCTGGAGATTTAGCGGGGGCGCGCTACGCTTGCCCCCTTCCCAACCTGCGATTGCATCGGTGCTTTTTTAGATTAACCCCTTAAAAGCGGTTGCGCGTCATCGGCGCGAACATAAGCAGGGAGTGTTCGGTGAGTACTCATTAGAAACGCGTTTGAGCTGGGGCGAAGCGCATTCCCATGCGTGGCTGCCAGCCGGGTGAGCCGCGCGAAGGGAGACCAGCCGTAGTAGTAGCCATCACGCAAGCTAACGAGGATGTCGGCTGTGTGTTTGACTCGCTGGTTATGCAGTGATGTGAAGAGGTTGGCTAGGGGATCAGGATAGATGTGCTTCGCAGTTTGATCCAACCAAACCTTATCAACAGCAAAACCATCTGAATCAAACTGCCGGGCTTGATTGAGTGTTTCTAGAATAGGTTTGAGCTGCAAAGGATCACCGTCGAAGGTTACATACCGATAGCTTGTCTCTCCGTGGCTCTGTCTTCTTTCAATCCGAGCATTACCGTTAACGCCGCTGAGAGCGATGGATTGTGGTCCGTCCTTATAAATCGAGAAATCAACACCCTCTAACTCGATCAGAGATTGGGCGACGTCGGGCACTGCGTTCTCATCACCGCAATAAATTGCTGCGTAACCGCATAGCCCAAAAGCAGGAATCGAGAGGGCAGCAGAGCCCTTCGAGAAGCTGCTTCCGAGGGAGAAACCTCGCTGGCGCAAATGCGTCTTCATATGGACACGGCGATTTTCAAGCAAATTCATTCCGTGATCCGAAAAGAGCACGATTTCTGTTTCCCGTCCACAAGTGTTTTGGATCTCGCGCAGAATTCTATCGAGTGATTCGAGAGCTATTGATAAACGTTTCGGCCCTCGAATATGTAGCAAGCCATCTGTGCCTTTGAGGAATGCAAAATAATCCCTGGTCTGCGGCGCCTGGCTAAAGCGTTCACGAAATCTCCGCATGTCAGTGCGCCAAACCTTATCGGGGGCCACATAGACTAAGAATTCGAACGCCAGAGGTTCCTGATAGTCCAGTTCGTCCATGTACGACGAAGGAATCTTGTCCGGCGTACGCCAGCCAATGTACTTCCGTACTCCACCGCGCAACTCACAACACGTTCTATCGAAATAGAGACTCTCATAACCCAGCGGCGCGGTAGCCCCGAGCATGGTGGAGAGTGCCACATTGGTCATGGTGGGAAAGGGGGACAGTAGTCGGGAAGGGGACCCAAAAGTATCAAACAACCCACGCTGTTTTGCAGTTTCAATTACTTCATGCGGTACGCCATCAAGGCACAACAGCAGCCTCCTCGGCCGCGTCGTTCCCGCACCATTGTCACCATTACTTCTCATGAAATTATTAATCCTTGTACTACCTTGGGCGCTTCTGAAAATTTCCGTAGACGCGATTCCAACTGCTCCTGCCTCCTGCTCCTGCCTCCCAGTTGCACTACTCCCCGTTATGCTTTGCAGTCTCGATCCTAAACGGCTCCCGCAGCCCTTTCTTAGCGCCGTCGTGCGCGTCAAAAATGTCCGGGCGCGTCAACACTTGACGGTACTGAGATAACGCGTCATCACGCTTGCCGGCCAAATCAAACGATCGCGCCGCGTACAGATGTGACATAGTCACTAAGTTGGGTTCGGCGTGATCAACCTTCGTAACTGCCAGAAACTCTCTGGCTGCTCGACCACCCTGTCCAGCTGTTAGCAAGACCTCACCGTACTTGAAGTGAACCAGATCCAGCGCTCGAGAAACGGTGTCACGCACTGATTTGTCGTTCAATAATTCCTCAAAGATGCTGAAAGCTTCCGATTCGGCTTTGGCTGCGGCCGCCGGATTATTTGACTTTCGTTCCAAGCCAGCCTGGGCCACGAGAGCATCCGCCGCCTCTAGTCTGTAGAGATAGTTGCGCGGATACTTAGCACTTAGTTCTCGAGCAATCGCCAGTACGTCCTGATAACGTTTTTCGCGAGTGTAGAGCAGAATCAATACAGACTTGGCATCGTCACGCGACCAGCGTCCATTCTTCGCTACGCGTTCGAGGGCAGCAAGGCCTCGTTTCTTAGATCCGCGCGTGCCAGCTACGCCAGCTAGCAGCCTCACTGGCATGGGCAACGATCCTACCACATAGTCGTATAGCCCGATCGTCAACTCGGCATCAACGTATGTGGGATCAAGCTTGAGAACTTCACGATGACGATCCACCGCTTCAGAGCCGTCACGAAGCGCCGCAAAATGCCGGCGCTCCACTGCTTCCTCAAACGACGCCTTTAATCCGGCAATTGCTGCCAGAAAGTTTAGTGCTTCCGTATCCTTAGGATTTTTCTTCAACCGTGCGTCCGCTAATCGCTTAGCCTCGCGCGTTAGATTGCGGAACTCTGTGACGATTTTCGGATCAACTTTGTCGTCACCCTTGGTGTAAAAGGACTCTGAACTGTAGAGCGACGCCTGCAAGCGTCGAGACTCATAAAGAGTCTTGGCCCAAAGTCGCGCGGCCAGTAACTGTGGACCAGCAGGATGATCTGGATAAAGCCGTGCAATCTCACTGAAATCTTTGCGCGACTTTTCGTAATCAAGATTGTAGAGAGCTTCAAGGCCAGTGCGACGAAGCTCTTCCATGGATGACTCGGCCGGAGCTGCGCTGGCACCCTTCGCCTGCCCGTAAGCCAGCGACGAATCCAGCAAGATGGTTGTTAAAACAAAAAAGAGCACATACTTCACGAGACGTGTTCCTCCAAAATTCCCTGTAACCTAGTGCCAATTTCGAAATCCGAAATCCGAAAACCGATTCTTCACTGCGTCTTTGCTACCTTTGCGTCTTTGCGTGAACTCTACTCCGGTGAGTCGTCCATCAAGAGAAGGCTTCCAAATATTTCACACCAGCGCCAGTATTAAACAAAACCACACGTTCTTCCGGCCTAACTTGCCCTTCATCGAGCAACTTCCTTAAGGCCGGCAGACATGCGGCGCCCTCTGGTGCACAGAACAAACCTTCGGCGGCTCCAATCTCCCCCGTGGCGGCGATCAATTCCTCATCACTAACCGCGATTGCCGTCCCCCCGGACTGGCGCAAAGCGTCAATGATCAAGAAGTCCCCAATAGCGCGTGGCACACGCAGACCCGAAGCCACTGTGGCGGCGTTGGGAAACTCATCTGCAAATCGCTTCCCTTCCTCAAACGCACGCACAATGGGTGCACAGCCGGCTGCCTGGACAGTGACCATTCGTGGTCGGTCGGACCCAATCCATCCCATCTCTTCCATTTCGTCAAAGGCTTTCCACATTCCGATTAATCCTGTCCCACCCCCAGTGGGATAAATGATGACATCGGGTAGTGTCCAATCAAGCTGCTCCGCCAGTTCGTACCCCAACGTCTTCTTACCTTCGATGCGGTAGGGCTCTTTAAGAGTTGATACGTCAAACCAACCTTCCGCTTCTTTTCGCCTGCCTACCTCGGCGCCACAATCTGTAATGAGGCCGTCCATCAAAGTCACTTGTGCGCCTGTTTGTTCGCACTCAACAACATTTGCCTGTGGAGTGTCCCTCGGCATAAAGATGAAACATTCGAGTTCGGCCCGCGCTGCATAAGCCGCCAGCGCGCCGGCGGCGTTACCTGCAGAAGGGACAGCCAGTTTGCGTGCTCCCAGTTCTTTGGCCATGGAAACTGCTGCTGTCATGCCGCGAGCCTTAAAGCTTTGGGTGGGATTCTGTGACTCATCTTTAATGTAGAGGCTTCTCAGTCCCAATTCTTTTCCCAGATGCCTTGCCTGAAGCAGAGGCGTCCAACCCTCGCCAAGAGTTACTATATTTTCATCTTGTTCGACCGGAAGGACCTCCCGGTAACGCCACATGTCGGCCCGGCGACCACTCAAGGATTCTCTTGTCAAAGAGTGGGATGCCCGTTTCAGATCGTAACGCACCAAGAGGGGCTTCCCGCATTCGCGACAGAGGTTGTGCAAGCGTTGTGCCTTGTGTTCGAGCCCACACGCAGCGCATTCGAGATGCGTAATGTTCACTGATAATCTGCCTTTCTTAGGGGGATTAGACCGTTCTCGCACCAGGTCCGACAACCCAAGACGGTTGCATGTTGCCAGATGGAGCAATTACCCGACACCTACCTAGACCAAAACAAGCTTGAACTAAAGCGGGCTTGTAAGCAAAACTTGAAAAAGCCCGGTTGTGATTACTCATCAGCAAACAGGGTTCGAAAACACTTAGACGTGGTGGAACAAGTAGCCAACCAATCAGTGATGCTAATAACCTCGCGTGTGCTTTTGTTCTTCTTCGGCGTCGCGCTTCTCCTCTTTGCTGGTGTAAGTATGCTGGCTCCCCGGGCTCATTTCGTGAGCTCGATTCCGCAGGCAGGAGTCACCGTCG
>DASSCG010000216.1:0-7746 GCA_035697925.1 Pyrinomonadaceae bacterium | reverse complement strand
TATGCGAACCCGGTACGTCCCATTGGTCAGGCCAACAAAAGTAAACCGTCCAGAAGCGTTTGTTCTGATACGGGTCAGACTGGTGCCGAGGTCACTAACCAGCTCTATATATATATCAGCCACCGGGCGGCCTAACTCACTAAACACGGTTCCTGATATTTCGTTTCTGCCTTGAGCGAAGGTTTCCTGACTGGACGTGAGGACGAGTCCCAGCACCAGCGCCAGAAGCAACTGTGCACATTTCCTCATCTTACTTCTCCTTACTTAACTGGCTCTTTTGAAAGAACCATGTACCGGATAGCTTAAAGCAAATGACCAAGCTTTTCTTTTTTAGTCCGGAGATAGCCGACTGCCCGTTCTGTCGGTTCTACCTGAATCGACACGCGTTCCATGATATTTAGTCCCGCCTCTTCCAGAGCGCGTAGTTTAAGTGGATTATTTGAGATGACACGAACCTGGCAGAGGCCCAGGTCAAACAAGATCTCGGCGCACTGACGATACTCACGAAGATCAACTGCCAAACCTAACTGCTCATTAGCTTCTACGGTATCCGCGCCCTCATCCTGAAGTGCGTAGGCTCGAATTTTGTTGAGGATTCCAATCCCGCGCCCCTCCTGCTGCTGGTACACCACGGCCCCACGACCCTCGTCCTGGATCATTTCCATGGTCCGGTGGAGTTGCGCTCCACAATCGCACTTGGTCGAACTGAAAACATCACCCGTCAGACATTGAGAGTGGATGCGTACCAACGTTGGAATCTCCCGACGCATTTCCCCCTTGAAAAGAACTACAAATTCCTCGTCACTAATAAGGGACCGATAACCGGCAATTTTGAATTCGCCCCACTCGGTGGGTAAATTGGCGACCGCCACTCGTTCGACCGAAAGACCTGCAGTCTGTTCTGAACACGTAGCAATTGAAGAATCCATCAATGAGCTCTCTCTTCCTAGTGCCATTGCCTTGCGAGTACTGGAGAATTCTCTCTGGGTGTCTCGAGTGGGGGTTTGGCCGTGCCTCAATTATAGAAGCAAGCGTAGGCGGCTACAAGCAATAGCCCTACTTTAAATGGCAATCTTTGCTTTGCTGGTTATTCAATTGTTGCTAGCTTTACACCTGCACGCTAAGATGCGTGCAGTTCAAGGATAGGGGATGTCTCGGCACTTGCTGAGCCCCATCGAGCCCCCGGGAAACAACCCTCTTCGACAGAATAATGACCAGCAACGACAACGACGAACCCAGGACCCGTTTGGGACCGCTGCCGGCGGCTGCAGCACCTCCTCAGGGCGAACGTCGCCCGGCATTGGTCTCCTTGAAGGGCGAACTGCTCGCCGTGTCTATCCCACTAGAGCGCGATGAAGTGATCCTGGGACGCGCACTTGAAGCGGATGTTCGAGTAAACGACTCGCGAGCTTCACGCCTTCACGCTTGCATCAAGACGGAGCGCGATCCAGTAAATGGGGAACTGCGCTTTACAATCACTGACTTGGGTTCAACTAACGGAACGTTGATTAATGGACAGTTACTCACCGAGGCCACGCTGAATGAAGGGGACAAAATCGCAATCGGAGATCATCTGTTCCGGTTCGACATGCTGGATGATATTGATCGGGAGTTTCAACAACAGATTCACCGTCTGCTCGCGCACGATGAACTCACTGGACTCTTAACCAGCAAATCCTTCTTCTCAGAACTGAGGCGCGAAGCGGCCCGGGCTGAGGCCGAGTCTCTTCCGTTTTGCGTTCTAATGATGGATTTGGATCACTTTAAAACTGTAAACGATACTTACGGGCATCTTGTCGGCAGCCAAACGCTGGGCGAAATTGGTGCCGTCATCAAAAAGGCGCTCCGTGCGGGGGATGTTGCTGCCCGCTTTGGTGGTGAGGAGTTTGCGGCCTTCTTGCTTGATGCCGATTACGCACAGGGGCTCGTGGCGGCTGAGCGTGTCCGTTCGGCCGTTCAGGACCATGCTTTTCCAGTAGTTCGGCAAGACGCCTCGCAAGTTCAAACTCACCGGGTCACCATCAGCGTGGGCGTCGCCGCCTTTCCTGATGATGCCCGAGATCCCATACACCTGGTCGAACTCGCCGACGCTGCCCTCTATCGAGCCAAACGCAGTGGCCGCAACCGTATTTGCGCCTATCGCCATTCCATTGCTGCTACTGAAGGGCCCCTACCACCCAGACGGAGATAAGCCTGGAACCGATCTCGTGCAGTCGGAAGGTCATCTGCCGCATCAGAATTGTGAACCGGCATGCGCTTGGGGCGTGTAAAGCCTGGTGAGCGATGATTGCGTTTGAAGTTAGTGCGGTTGCGTGGGTTCGGGAGTGCCGTGTATGCTCTCTTCCAGCCGCGCTTTCGACCGGCCCTTGAAAGAGGTATTCCGCCTGATGTCCACAAAACTCAATCTAGCAGGCAGACCGTTCAGTAATCATGCGTTGCCCTGGACGGTGACTATTCTGATAGTTTCAGTTTCGCTCTTAGCCTTTATCCTTATTATACGTTCCACATCCCAAACTAACGCTCAATCTAAGGCTGTACAGGCGGACATCAATAATCTGAACCAGCAGGCACAAGCATTCCAAAAACAAGCCGAAGAGGTCCGCCGGACGTTGACCCCCGACCAATTGAAGACGCTTGGAGCGGCTCACCAATTGGTTAATCGCAAACGCTTTTCCTGGTCACGTTTATTGGCCGACCTGGAAGCTGCCCTACCCGCTAGTGTGAGAGTAACTCGAATCAGCGTACGCGATCTCACCAGCCGAGGTGACCAGACACTCGCTGAACTAGACCTGGCTGTGGTCAGTAAATCACCTACCACAATAACTGAAATGATCGCTCAGATGGATCGAGCCGCAATTTTCCAGGCTGAGTTGCGTTCTCAGAATCTGCAAAAGGGAAGAGGAGAAAGCGGGACTGAGTATGAGCTGGTTGTGCTCTACCGGCCGCGCGCTGGATTCGCATCTTCGGAGACTAAGGCCACTGCCGCACTTGCTTCAGCTGAGGGCTCGGCTCCTTCGTCGGAAGGGAGGCCAAGATGAGCGAGGAATTTGCCGGCACTGCGCCTCCGAGTCGTAGACATGACATCCGTTTGAAACTTCAACGCATGCGAAAGGCGCGTCGAAGTCGCATGCTGGGAGTCCCGGAAATCCTCGCGCTCGCTGGGAGTTTGATAATTCTCCTAACGGTCCTACTCGCTTATTTCTATTTTTTGGTTCCGGCGCGGTCTCATCTTCAATCTCTTCAGTTAGAACGCTCGCGTTTACAGAATCAGTTACGCAGCTCTAATGAACTCGTCCGTGAAGGACAGGATACCCAGGCGACTGTCGACAAGATTACGGAGAGTCTTACCGACTTCGAAGATCACCGCCTGCCTAATCGCAGCCAGGGCAGAATGAGCTTGTACGACGAACTAAACACACTAATTCCTAACCACGGACTTCGGAATACTTCGGGACCTTCTTATACTTCGCTTGAATCGATTGACTCAAAGAAGGCCACTTCAGTTACGAAATCGGCGAGCGCCAAGTGGCAAAGTGTATACCCCGGGATCGGAGTGAGCGTGACCGTTGAAGGCTCTTACCAAAATCTTCGTCGCTTTATTCGCGGCCTTGAAGCGAGCAAGCAGTTCATAATCATCAACGCGGTTGAGTTGGAGCGAGCAACCGAAACAAATACAGCAGAGAGTGCGGGGACGAGTGGCGCTCGAGGTTCCCTGGTCAGTTTACGTTTGGACATGGCCACGTATTTTCAGCGGGCTGAGAATAGCGCGATTACGCAGTAGGTATTGATGATGCAAATGTCTAACATCAATAATCCGGGTGAACGCAAGAAATTGATTTGGGCCCTGGTGCTGGGCTTAGTAGCGATTGTTTTTCTGTGGTGGACATTCTTCGGTTTCGGAAGTTCAAAACCCCGCGCAAATCGGAACACACCGAGTCCTGCTCAGAATCCGCCCACCCGAGCGGCATTGAATCCTGAACCGATTCAAAGGCCCGATGAGCCGCAGCCACCGGACTTAGAGCAACTGCGACCTGTGTCATTCCCCGGAACGCCACCGACTGTAGCCGAAGCCACGAGGAACATCTTCGTCTACTATGAAAAACCGCCGGCGCCGGTGGTCGAAACTCCCGTTCCGGTTGAGACTCCGGCGCCTCCGCCTCCGGTTCTGATTGCCGCCCTTTCACCTTCAAGTGTCTTTGCTCGCACCGATGCCTTTCCCTTCGAGGTAACGGGCGACAAGTTCACGCCCGATGTGCGAATAACGGTGGATGGGCGCGAACTGCCCACCAGGTTTGTGAGCGCTCAGCAGGTAACGACCACCGTTCCCTCTGATATTATTGCCAACGCCGGTGGTCGCCAGGTGATAGTAAGATCTCCTGACGGCAAGCTATATTCAAACCCCACCACTCTGAATGTGAATCCGCCACCGACTCCGAACTACACCTACATCGGGATCATCGGAACGCAGCGAAGGATGGACACCGCTATACTGATGGATAAGGGCAGTAGGGAAGTGCTGAATGCTCAGCGAGGTGACGTCCTTGGGGGTAGGTTCCGTTTGACCAGCATCTCTGAAAAAGAAGTCGTGATGATGGACACCTCACTGAAGATCAAACACAACCTGCCGATGACAACCGAGCAAACCAAAGGATTCAGTCCCCAGACCCGTCCAACTCCTAAAGTTGATAGCGAAGACGATGAGCCTTAGAGCGGGACCACACCACAAGATATGCTGGTCGGGGATCTCTGGCCAGGAAGTCGTTGAAAGCCACGCGCGCGCCCTCTCGAGGGCTTCACAAGGCGGCTATGCTCTGGTCTCCCTGCTGGCTCTCATGACTCTGCTCGCCCTCTTCGCGACCGCTGCGGCGCCGAGCATTCGACAACAAGCGCAACGGGAACGCGAGAAGGAAACTATTTTTCGCGGAGAACAAGTAGCTGACGCATTGCGTGATTACTACCTTTCTCGCGCAAGGCAAGGCCGGGGTGTTGGCGAGCAATCCCTGCCTACTTCGATCGATGATCTGCTTGAAGGGATACCTATTACTGGAGGATCAAAGAAGCGGCAGATCCTACGGCCGAGTGCTGCGCGCGACTTGCTCTCCTCCACTGGAGAATGGAACCTTGTGCGTCCACGTTCGCAAGCCTTGATGGATTTTCAGCGCTCCGTAATGTTGTATGCAGGAAACTTTGTGCCCCAGCCTCAACAAACACAAATACTGCAGTTACAACAATTTGCAGCTCCTCCAATAGCGGGAGTGCTGGGTACGGAGACGGAGATACCAACCGCAAGCGAGAGTGATGTCTCGGAAGGTTCGACTGGACCTTTTGTCGGAGTCAGCAGTCGAAGCCGTAACGCTTCGGTGCTTCACTACTACGGCATTGAAAGACACAACCAATGGATCTTTACACCACTGTTCAGATAACTCATTAGCGTGAGTGACATTTGTTGTCACTCGACTTCACTTCCTCTCAAGCTCACTCATACGTTCCATTGTGTCGCACACAGCAGATTATTTTTCATCACAGATCGATCCTCCGCGCGACAAGTGATCATGGATCACTCGGATAGATCATCTTCATCATGCGTGCGTTCGAGCACTTACTGGAAGAAAATATTTTTCACTCTGATCGTAATAAGTTGTTGACATCCGACTGATTAATGGTTATATAGCAAGATGTTGTGCGCCGTTTACGCTAGCCCACAAGACCAAACTAAGCACAGCATCTTGTGGTTGGAAAAACACAAACCCAAACTTGGAAAAAAGGAGCACATAGAAGCTATGGCAACTAAAAAAGGTGGAAAGAAAGCAGCGAAAAAGGGTGGCGCAAAGAAGGGCGCAAAGAAGGGCGGAACCAAGAAGGCCGCAAAGAAGAGATAGTTCGAGCCAGCAGGTTACTTCAGCAAGATTCAGTTGGCGCACACCAACTACTGAGGGCGCTCAAAGCCTTCTCAAAGGAACGACGAATACTTCAACGAAGTTCGTCGTTCCTTTGCTTTTGATCGATAGTCCCTCATCATCCGGTATTTCTCCCGAATCAACTCTCTTACTAAACTCAAGTTCATGATCAACGTGGCGCTGGTAGAGCCTGAGATTCCGCCCAACACGGGCAGTGTGGCAAGATTGTGCGCGGCTACTCAGGTTCCTTTGCACATTATAGGCGTTACCGGATTCCGTCTAGACGATCGTGCTGTGCGCCGGGCCGGCCTGGACTATTGGCCGGAAGTCACCATCAATCGCCATACTGATCTTGCCAGCCTCTACGAATTTCTCCCCACCTCTCGATTCCTTTACCTGACCACTAAAGCCCAGCGGCACTATACCGACTGGACGTTTACAAATGACGACTGCCTGATTTTTGGTCGCGAGACGGGAGGCCTTCCTGAAAGTGTTCTGCGCGAAAACTGGGATAGGTGCCTAACTATCCCCATGCTTAACCCAAAGGTTCGGAGTCTTAATCTGGCAATGGCAGTGGGAATAGTTCTCTACGAAGCACTAAGACAGACCTCAGCATTTACAAGACCCTGAATAAACGTTCCCGCGCGATTGCTCTACTTCTGGTCAGTGCCCACGAGTGTTATCCCGAGATAAATGGTAAGCTCTCAGGTTTCCCTCAAACGGGATAATTGAATCTGTGTAAACCTATGACTGAACAAAGAAAAGACATTCGCAATATTGCCATTATCGCGCACGTCGATCATGGCAAGACTACATTGGTGGATGCCATGCTGCGACAATCAGGAACATTCCGCGACAACGAACAAGTGCGTGAGCGTGTAATGGATTCCATGGATCTGGAACGTGAGCGCGGCATCACCATCATGGCCAAAAACACCGCGGTCCGTTACCACAACGTAAAAATCAACATCGTCGACACTCCTGGTCACGCGGACTTCGGGGGCGAAGTTGAACGCGTCCTGAAAATGGTTGATGGAGTGATGTTGCTGGTTGATGCGGCAGAAGGCTGCTTGCCTCAAACACGATTTGTGTTGCGCAAGGCGCTGGAAGCACACCTTCCCGCGATTGCAGTGGTCAACAAGATCGACAGGCAGGACGCGCGGCCAGCCGAAGTAGTGGACGAGATCTATGAGCTATTCCTTGATCTGGACGCAACGAACGACCAGATTGAGTTCCCAATCCTCTATGCGATTTCTCGAGAAGGAGTAGCGAAAAAAGACTTGAACGATCAGTCGGGGGATCTGCGCCCACTGTTTGATCAAATTGTCGAAACCATAAATGCGCCCAAGGCTCTTCGAGAAGACTCACTCCAACTGCTGGTAGCTAACTTGGACTACAACGACTACGTCGGACGTCTGGCGATTGGCAGGATCTTTTCCGGGGAGCTGGCGCTTGGCGATCAGGTGGTGGTCGTCAAACGCGATGGCTCGATCAAGAAGCTGCGTATCTCGCAACTCTACGTTTTTGAAGGGCTCAAGCGTGAGCCAGTTGAACGAGCGGGAGTTGGAGAAATTGTCGCGCTTGCTGGTTTCGACGATATCGAAATCGGCGACACTATTACTTCCGTTGATAACCCGCGGCCCCTCCCGGTCATTGCCGTCGACGAGCCCACGATCTCGATGATCTTCAGCGTTAATAATTCTCCTTTTGCCGGCAAGGAAGGGCGGTTTGTCACATCCCGCCAAATTCTGGAGCGTTTGAACAAGGAGACGTTAGGAAATGTCGCAATCCGAGTAGAACCCACAGAATCTCCCGACCAGTTTAAGGTCTCGGGTCGTGGAGAGCTCCA
>DASSCG010000215.1:0-7742 GCA_035697925.1 Pyrinomonadaceae bacterium | reverse complement strand
CAACCCTGGGAAGACGCGCTATTTACAGAGACGCAAACCCTGAAAGAGTTGTGTCACGATATCCGAAGACCGTCGCAACTCCTTCAGAGTTGCGACAAAACAAAGGTGCATCTTATCCCCAAAGGTTTCAAAGCAAACACTTCCACCCCACGCGGGCTGCCCGCGTGGGGACCCCGGCCTGGGCTGGAATTAGCGAACGCTTTCAGCGTTAAACTAAAACTGCATCAGTAACGACTCCCGACGTTTCTTGACATTTCGTTTTGTGGTACCGACAATTCCCACTCACTTCAGCCACATAATCGCCGCGGTCCACATTTCTTAATCAGAACGTCTCGGGGCAGGCAACCTAACACTTCGCCTTAAATGCCAACCGCTGTAGCAGAGCAAATTCGTCATCAGGAAGAAATCGCCGACGCTAAAAAAGATCTCGCGCGTTTTGGTTTCCGTCTCGTGCGCCAACCCTTAGTTCGGGAGATCTTGATAGTCCTGGCCTTTTGCTTTTTTACGGCCTTACTTACATGGCCTTACGTGACGCGTTTGCGCGATGCAGTTTCCGACGCTGGTGATCCATACCTCGTGGCCTGGATTCTTTGGTGGGACTACCATGCCACCTTTACTGATCCACTCAACCTCTTTCACGCGAATATATTCTACCCTTATCGATACACGCTCGCATTTAGCGAACACTGTTACGGTTTAGCGCTGCTTTTCTTTCCACTGTTCGCTTTGGGCGCCCGTCCTCTGACTGTTCATGCTGTGGCGGTGTTCTTCGGCTTTGCGTTGTGTGGCTATGGCGCCTTTAGATTGGCCCGCACGCTTACAGGTTCTTACGGTGTTGCGTGGATCGCTGGAATCGTGTTCGCCTTCGTGCCTTATCGTTTTCTTCTGCTCTCACATTTGCCTTATCTCTTTTCGCCCTGGATCCCGCTCTTACTGGAAGCACTTGTGCTTTTTGTGCACTCGCGAACGCGTAAGCGTGCCCTTTGGCTAGGCGTCGCTTTTTTCATGACTGGGGTGACGACAGTCTCATGGTTTACTCTTTCGCTCGTCCCATTCGTTATCTGCGCATTGATCCTTCTTACGCGCCACAAACTCTGGCGAGAGCGAGTTTTTTGGATCCGAGGTGCTACTGCCGTGGTTGGAGGGAGTCTCGCACTACTGCCCTTCATGCTCCCTTACTTTATTGTTTCAAGACTATATGGTTTCAAGCGAAGCGTTTCTGAAATACAGGTGAACTCGGCATGGCCCATCCATTGGCTGTCAGCTGAAAACAGGAACAATCTTTGGCGGGGAATGGGAAGCGGAATAGTTGATGGCTATAAATTCAGGCTTTTTCCTGGATTGCTGCCTGTTCTGCTTTCTTTATCGGCGCTGTTGTTAGTCGAACCCAGGAAGTCACCTGGTGTTATAGCTTCAGAGAATCTGTCAAAACGTAATTGGCTGCGACTTCTTGATTTATTGATTGTCTTTGCGCTTATTGCTTCGATCTTCGCAATTGGTTTCGGTGACACAGATTTTTTCTACGGCGTTTTCCGCCACGTGACCTCCGATCGAGCACTCGCCCTGCTAACTTTAGCCATCATCACTCGACTGTGCTTTGCCTATCCTTCCTTTCTCGGTCGCAGTGAGAGTTCTAGTCTCATTGAGACAATCCGCTCAAAACGGCGCGGCGACGCGTTCTGGATAGGAAGCATTCTAACGATCATGGGTTTTTGCTATTCGTTGGGCTGGAACTTTTTTGTCTACCGAATTCTTTATGATCTGCTGCCAGTCTTCAAAAGTATGCGTGTCCCGACGAGGGGCGCGATGATCTCTTATCTGGGGCTAGCCTTGCTGGCGGGTCTTGGCGCTCAACGGCTGAGCGAACTAGCCTCGCGGCGTCATGCCAGGTTCGGAGCCACAGGTGTATATCTCGCATTCGGCGTTTTGCTCCTGGTTGAGTTCAACGCGGCGCCGTTAAAATTTCTCCGCGGCGATGTTTTTCCGGATGCAGTGACAATGCGGCTGAAAGAGACGCCGATGCGGGGCGGTATTGTGGTGCTTCCGGCCAACGCCGACGTGAATCATCGGTATATTCTAAGAGCGGCTGATCATGGCAAACCTCTCGTGGTGGGAACTTCAGGGTTCAATCCACCCTACGAAGCCGAAATCGAGGAGATGACACGAACAGGCACGATCGATCTCAAGTTAATCGACCTCCTGGAAAAAATTCCAGTCTCCTACCTTGTGGTCCAAACGCAATTGATCGCACCTGAACGGCGAGCTGACTACGAGACTTTTATCGCGCGGGCTTTCACTTCGGGTCGTTTGCGCTTTATCAGCAGCTTCGGCGCCCGCGATGACCTTTACGCAGTTGTTAAGACTGAGCCGGAAGCGAAGTCGGAAGGGTCACTACCATTCGAAACGGAGATTAAGAGCTGGGAGACTTTGCTTGCGGAAGACCCGGTTTATCTGATGGGACATTATCAGCCCTGGAGCGAGGCTGTCTTTCGTATGTATGTAGCTTCATACGGAAGGCTACCGCGCTTCAATGAATTTCTTCCCGACGTGCGGGCCGTTAGTCACGGAATTATCCCAACGCAAGAGGATGAAGAATCTAAGCTGCAGGGTAATCTGAGGGAGTTGGCGGACCAATGGGAGAAACGCGATGAGTTTAAGGTGGCCTACTCAGGATTAAATGATGCACAGTACATTAATCGCCTGAGTGCCAATGCACAAATTAGCTGGGACGAATCCGTCAGGAGCGCTCTGGCGCAGAAGCTGACTCGCAAGGAGATGACACGGCCAGAAGCGTTGCTGGAAATTGTGAACGAGGCGCAATTCGCCGAGCGTGAAAGAAACCGTGCGCTAGTTTTGCTACATTATTTCGGTTACTTGCGACGTAATCCTGACGATCCGCCAGATCACGACTTGAGTGGTCTAAACTACTGGATTGAGAGTCTCCAGCATCACAATGATCCTGTTAAACTCTCTCGAGCATTCAACGAAGCAGGTGAATACCATCAGTTCAAACGCTCACCGGCACCGTAATCTTCGCGGCTAATACCTTTGATGAGCTCAAACCATTTTAATCAGGAGCGGCTGGAGCGGCAGTACCCGGCGTGTCTGTCGGTTGTCATACCCGTCTATAACGAGGCCAGTACACTGAAAGAAGTTGTGACCAAGGTCCTCGGTGTGCCTTGTCTCCTGGAAGTAATCATTGTGGACGATTGCTCGACCGATGGAACGGCCGAGGTGGCGAAGCAGCTTGCGGCGACGCATCCCCAAGTGCGTACCGTCAATCATTCACGAAACGGCGGCAAAACGGCTGCACTCAGAACGGGCTTCGCCCTAACGCAAGGCGATGTAGTGATAGTGCAGGATGCCGACCTGGAGTACGATCCAGAAGAAATCTTTGGCGTTATCAGTCCGATTTTGGAAGGACATGCAGATGTGGTGTTTGGGTCTCGGTTTCTGGTTCGCCGGGCGGCGCGTGTCCTCTACTTCTACCACTTCCTCGCTAATAAATTTCTGACGTTTATTTCGAACTCACTTACAAATCTCAACATGACTGATATTGAGACCGGTTACAAAGCATTTCGGGGCGACATAATTCGCAACATGATAATCGTCTCACGCGGCTTTGGGTTTGAAGTGGAGTCGACTGCAAAGGTCGCGAAATTGGGAAGCGCGATTTACGAAGTGCCGATCAGCTATTACGGCCGAACTTATCAGGAAGGCAAGAAGATCGGAATCTTTGATGGCGTTATTGCCCTTTTGTTGGTTATTCGATTTAACTTGTTCTGCAGCAAACGCGCATCTTTTCGTCAGTTTCCCGAGTTGGTGTCGAAGCCCAACCGGCATCCCGCCGAACGTTGATCGGCCGGGAATGTTGGCAGTGAGTAGGAGCGCTTAATTGACGGGCAACAAATCGAGCGTTGGTGATCCCGGTAAAGAGACGCATGGTTATCCGGGCAAGGAGTTGGAGGCAATGTCGGGAGCTTCCAATTACCATCGCTGGATTCTGGAAATCTTCAAACCTTACCTTGGCAAACACCTGGTTGAAGTTGGAGCGGGAATCGGATCCTTTTCGGATCTGATCCTGAAGCACCATCTTTGCGAGAGCCTTTCGCTGGTTGAACCATCCGACTCGATGTACGACCGACTCGCGATTCACGCTCAAGAACTTAATACCAACGTCCAAATCGATACTTATCACGGAACCTTCATCGAAGCCGCGCCGCTCATCAAATCACGGCATTTACCAGACTCAATCCTTTACGTTAACGTTCTGGAACATATTGCTGATGACGAAGGTGAACTCAAAGCTGTTTACCAGACTCTATCTGAAAGAGGTCGCGTTTTTATTTTCGTTCCCGCGCTTACCTGGCTCTTCGGAAACTTCGATTCTCGATTAGGTCACTTCAGACGCTATTCCAAGGCCGAGTTGGAAGGGAAGCTAAGAAAGGCAGGGTTCAAAATATTGCAATCTTCCTACTTTGATTTTCCGGGTATTGGTCCATGGTGGGTGAAGTACTGTTTGATGAAGTTTGACACAATGGAATCCGGGGCCGTCAGGTTCTACGATCGGTTCATCGTGCCAACAGTACGCCGCATCGAGTCGGTGGTTACCATGCCCCTAGGCAAGAATGTGATCGCAATCGCAGAAAAGAGTTAAAAGACAAGCACATTGCCATTTTCCCTGATGTTTCGATGAGCTCATTTTGTGATGCTTAGTGTTGTTTTGTGGATCGATTTGGTCGTTTAGGCTCAGCACCGATCCACGAAATTACACGAACAAACACTAAGAATTACTTCTGAACATACACTCTAAACTGACCGCGCTCGGCAATAATTTCACAACTGGTGCACGGAAGTTCGTGGCTAATTACCAGCGAGCCAGGTGCGACCTGCTCGTTTTGTGTAGCGCGCTGAAAATTGTTTACGTCAACGTGGTGAAGGGTTGAGTACCAGAAAGCGTAAACATATGCAGCCGGAGTTTTGTCCAGAAGAGTTATCGGTCGCTCAGGTCGGCGCAGAGCTGTGGCAAGGAGTTCCTGGTAGTAACTGTCGAACGCGTCTTCGCGTGGCATCGACACCCGAAACCGCCACTGAAAAACAGCGCCTTGAACGATTACCGAAACCACTAGCACGAGCAGAAATACTCGCCGTACAAAGTCCCGCTCACCCTTCCGTAATAAAAACTCGATCGCCGGTACCGTCAACACGATTAAGAAAATAGGAAGGCCGATGAGTCGAAGCGTGTGAAAGTGATCGAGTGTCAAGGATGCCGGTAAAGGAGACACTGCAAGGCCGTACAGAACGAATCTCCACCAGGGTTCGGACCTGCGCCAGAGTAGAATCACTCCAACGCCCAAAACCGCCAGGACAACAACACCAATAAGCAGGCTACCCATGCCGGGCAAATGATGCCGAGGCTCCGGATCTCCAGAAACAAGCCAGCTTCGTGGGCTAAAGTTTCCAGCATAGTTTTGAATAAATCGGACCAGAATTTGGGCGCTAGTTTGTTCGGGTTTGACGAATGTGACGTGTTTGAACCGTTCACCGAGTGCGCCCGGATAACGAATTGTGAAGATCGCAAAAGGCACAAGAGTTATACCCAATATTGCCCAGGTGATTAGCACGCTGCGCCAGCGCTTTCGAGAAACAAAAAAGATGAGACCCAATGCGAATAATGGCGACAGCAATCGTCCGACGGAGTACGTGTAGAACATTGCCCCAAGGAGTACGCCGAGTGCGGCTGCCATGTGCCAGGCCCAGGACTCCTTCTTCGAAGACGTATGAAGTACCAAAAGGAACAGTGCGAGAGTTGCTGGGAACAGAGCGACCTCAAAAACGAGACGACTGATCTCAAAAATCCATGGCGTGAGGGCTGCAAAGAGAAAGACGAGCCAGCCGACGAGGCGCCGGTCAGTTATTCGCGCCGCGAGTAGTCCTAGAAATACTGCGGCCAGAAAACCCGCAGCTGCGCTCAACAGCCGGCTGGCATAAATACTTGGGCCAGTAAACCAAAAGACTGCAGACAGCGCGTAAATGTAGACCGGACTCTTATATTCACCAAAGGCGCGAAAGTAGAGTGGCAAAAAGGCGCCGTATTCATCGGTGAGGTGCTGAGAGATTGTGTGGGCGTTGTAAGCGATCGAGGCTTCATCCACGAAGAAGCCGACCGGATTGTTGGGAACGTCCTTGAAGTAAACAAAGGCCACCAGCAAGCTGGCGGCAAGCAATACCAACTCGATGCGACTTGGTCGGGCTTTCATCTAGTTCCGGGCTCGCGCTAAAGTGGTAGACGTTAGCCAGCGCATCGTTTGCTCAATGTGTAATCTGATCACTCTGTGAAATTCAAATAGTCAGCCGCGGATTGACGCGTTAACGCGGATCAGAAAGATTGATTGGAGTGTTAACTCCTAGTGGTAATCTCAAGGTTTGAAGGGAACAAGCGCCCCGCTCAAACTGCATTTATGCCGGCATCGAAAAGCACACTTGGTCGGTTCCAACTGAAATCGACAATCTGATCCGCACTACTCCGCAAATCTGTGGCTAATTTATCAGCCGTGCGGGCTATAGCGATCCGAACCTGCTCCGGTACTCGCTTGACGTAATGAATGCCTTCACCATGTCGGACCTTACAAAATCGCCATTAAAGGAATTGAGCTTGTTGAGCCAGAAGAAGAAGCCATCGAAGTTATTGTCAGGCGGCTCGTCCGGACTCCTTCTCAGATACGCAACGTATTCCATTAGCACAAAAGCGGTGTTTTGTTGACTCTGCCTAAACGGTTCGTTCTCGACGAGATGTCGCAGGACCGTAGCACGGGTTTCGGTGCCAGCATTCAGGCCGTTAACCAGAGCGTCTCGCTCCGCTGGAGTAAACGGAACATTTCTGTTCGCAAGCAATAAGTCAACGTATTGAGCATTCGAGAGTAGGCCAAATCTTAAAACAAATTCCGGCCGAGCTGCGAAGTCGTTGAAAAATGCTTGCTTGTTTGCTTCAAGCTGCGCGTCTGAGCCTGGTGCACCGAACACAAAGTCTTTCTGGAGTGCTTGTAGGTCGCGCATGAAATTTTTGTACCGGGGGAGTGTACTCGGGTCAGTTATCCGGTGCGTTAGAAAAGCGGTCATGCCGGTCCTTTGAAACTCTATTGAAAGGAAGAAGGCCGCAGAAACGTTGACTCTTCTTACCTCCGTACACTCCGTCGTGAGGCATGAGGTTATTTGATTCACTCAGAAATTGAATCCCGCAGTATCAGGTTCGCGATTAAGGAAATCGAAATACTGTTGGCGCACAAAGAATTCCGCGTCGTTGAGCGGATTGGGAATCGGCTGCACAGTGGGGAAGTCGTTATCTGCGATTGTGACCACCAAGGGTTCGGGACTGCCAGGTAAAAACCCTCCAGTAGCGTTGGACAAGAAAACTTTGAAAGTCTCGGATGGGTCAACGAAAACATCATTGACGATCAGAATTTTTACGCTCTTAGTCGTTTCTCCAGGGCCAAATTCGAGTCTACGCAGAGCAATAATGTAGTCAGATCTCTGCTTTGCTGAGTCATCTACGGTAGTGAGGTCTACTGATGATGCCCCCGACGTATTGCCGGTGCGCGTTACGGTGACTGTTGCAGAGTTAGCATCTTCGTCAACACTGAGAGACGCAGAGCTGAATTGAAAGGTTCCCGTTGGAGCCGGACTGTTTGGGAGTGCTATCGCTATATCGCGGACGAGTTCGGGCCCGGTTCCGCCGATGCGAG
>DASSCG010000214.1:0-5710 GCA_035697925.1 Pyrinomonadaceae bacterium | reverse complement strand
CTAGAGACTAGTGTCACAAGTAAGAGTGTCGCGCCCGTATCGAAACGTGGAGTGGATAGCTGTTACCTATTTGTTTCTGACCCCCAACGGACTTCCTCGACCTGCCACACATCTGCGTTATCGAGCGGCTCCAGGAATGGTGAAATGTCTCATGACGGCAAGATCAGCGTGTTCTCAAGCTTAAGGCTCTATTTAGCAGAGCATCCTGGGGCAGTGCTGATTCCAACGATTGAGGGATTTTCAACCTACGTGCAGACCACGTATTACCAGACGCCGGGCTTCATGTCGCGAGCCATTCCTACCGAGCAAACTGCCACTGGTGAGGCGGAACCAGAATCGAACAAGGAAGACTTGAATAGGAGTGCAAATCATGAGCAGTAACTCACTTCGGTTAATCGCAACGAGGATTTCTAGCAGTCGACTGCTTTTCTCGAGGTCCGTTCTTGGTAGCAAACCAAGTTATCTTCTGCTGGGCACGGTGTTGCTAGGCCTCTTTTTAGTTAGCCTCGCCGGAACAGATCATGATGTTTCCGCGCAAGGCGGGTTTCCGGATCCCAATGCCAACTGCCCTCGCGCACTGTGCGGGCAAGTGTCGCCTTTTATCCCGATGCAAAGCGTCGAGGCGGTGCACATGGGTCTCGTATGGAAAAAGAACTCGCAAAACCCAAAGATACTCTTTCATGCAAGATTTCCGGAGTACTCCGGCACGGATATGGCCGATCCGGCACTGACCGATCTCGCCATCGCACGTGGGGCGTTAACGACTGCCGGTGACCAGTTTCGCGCGTCGTTGAGGGATGTCCTGCATGGCTTCGATCCATTCCTGGGCCTTGGGATGAATCGGTCTGCAGACGACTCGTTCCAGCGGCTCACCTACGGCGGCTACCTTATGCGGCAGGGCTTGAGTCAGAGTGTGCCCACGCGGATCGTGGCGAATCGGGCGATGGAGCGGCAACTGCTATTCGACATCAGCCACCCGAGTGCGTTCGCGAACACCGGCAAGTTCCATACGGCCTTGCTCGACGAGGCCGACTTCGCTATGAACCGGGCGGCGTTCGCGGAAAACGGCTATTCAAAGGGAATGTTCTACAACACGTATTGCAATGCACGTGTAACGCTGTCAGACGGACGTGTGTATGTCTTTGGCGGTCATGACATGCAGAGCAACAACGGGTTGTATAAGGTAAATATCTTCGATCCTGAAACAGAAACCTGGCTCCCGCGGAGGGAACCCTGTACGAGGTCGAACTGGGCTGCCGATCCGTTTGGCCAGGCACTGTTCGCGAGCAACCCGAATGCCCAAAATTATCCAAACTGCGATCAGAGGAATCAACAGAGCACGCAACCCTCGGAGCCATCCGACCAAAGGTATTCTCGTTGGTATCCGTCGGCGGCTCCGCTGCCGAATGATATGGTCCTCGTTCTTGGCGGCTTCGACCAGAACAACGCAATCGCACCGGATCCCGATCGTGTTGCTAAGGGCAGAAACAATATTAGCCAAACAGACACAGCCTTCACGGCTACTCGCGTCAACATAGTTGTTCCGGAGGTGTACGACCCGAAGACCGATCGAAACATCGCACTTGAGAACGCGAGGATGGCCTTCCCACTCTATCCACAGATGGAGGTCGTGCAGACGGGGCCGGGCCGGGACGACTGGAAGGTGTGTACATATGACGGCGAGAAAAATTATGGAGCTGAGGCAATCCCGGGTGGAGCCAGGTTCGGAGTCGGAGGAGGTACACCTCCTTTCACGGCGGGAAATACCTGGTGTCTCGACGTGCTCGGAGCGCTGAGGGATCCTAACCGAAACATCCCAGCGAAGAACCACTGGACGCTACTCGACACTGGCTCCGAAGTCCGGCCGTATTGCTGCCCGACTGCGAGTCTCTTAGAGATTGACGGCGATGGGCACACCGTCTCGCACAGGTGGTTCATGATTTCAGGTACAAATGCGGAGGGCGATCAGACCGGGACGGTCGAGGTAATGGATTTTACGGATGCGAACCCACAGTGGCAGATTGTCGGCAGCATTCTGCAGCCGCTCGCAACCACCAAAGCCGTGTTGCTGCCGGACGGTAAGGTGCTAATTGGTCAGGGGGTAAACCGCTCACCGAATTGTACGGTCGATGGAAGACCTTGCACTTTCGAGGAAAAGGAAGGTCATCACTTCCAGATGTTCGATCCTGCGACAGCCTCGATTACAAAACTAGCAAAGACTACGGTGTCACGAGGGCTGCATGGTACCGCGACGCTGCTGCCTGATGGCTCTGTGTTTTTCGCCGGTGAGAACCGAGAGGCTCTAGTTAGGCCCGATGATCCGTCATTTCCGCTACTAAGTTCGTATGCGGGGTTGCTTCCTCGGGGGGACCCTGACCTCGGCGTTCCCGTTGGGCAACTCTTCTTCCCACCATATCTGTTTAAGCCTGATGGCAGTCTGGCTGCGCGGCCGGTAATCGAGACGGCGCCCATTGAGATTTCGTACCGCGGGCACTTCGACATCACAGTTGCGGGAGATCCTCGCCAGATTGCCTCAGTTGTGATGCTTCGTAGTGATCACAACACCCACAGTCTTACAACAGGTGACCGTTACGTGAAGCTGGCGTTTCATCAGAAGGGTGACGTTCGGAAACGTGAGCTGCGCGTTAGGACACCTAAGGTAGCAGCGCAGGCGGTTCCCGGCATTTACCTGTTATTTGTCCTTAACAATGATGGTGTTCCTAGTCTCGCAAAGCGGGTCGATCTGAAGCAGTAAACGACGGCCGCTGATCGTGACCACTTCGAGTACGACAAAAGTTAATCATTTCTCAAGGAGACCAAAAAAATGAAAAAGAAAGTTGCGGTCGCATCTGTCATGGTTCTGCTCATAGCAGTATCGATAACGCTTGCCGATGGCGGCTTCAAGAGGATCAGGGAGTTTCTGAAGGGCTATGAAGAGGTGCCGGCTGTGTCTACTGTCGCCGAAGGAGAGTTCCGCGCCAGGATCAGCAATGACGAGAGTCAAATTCAGTGGGAGCTAAGTTATTCCGACCTGGAAAGCGCTGTGCAGCAGGCACATATTCACCTGGGCCAGAAGGATGTCAACGGTGGCATCAGCGTTTTCCTGTGCACCAATCTCGGCAATGGCCCGGTGGGCACACAACCCTGCCCACCTTCTCCCGCCACTATTTCAGGCACGATCATGGCGGCCGATGTCAGCCCCAACATTCCCGCAACCCTTGCGGCGAGGAATCAAGGATTGAATACAGGTGAGCTGGACGAGTTAATAAGGGCGATACGTGCTGGCAAGACTTATGTCAACGTTCATACCACGGACCGTCCAGGCGGCGAGATACGAAGCCAAATCAATACCGGCGAAGGACACGGACATTAATGGAGATGATGCTGTGAGGTGATTGAGCTACGGACGCTGGGGCCGTAGAGAATCATCCTCCAGGCCGAGCGCGTTTCAGCGTGGGACCCTCCGTCTACGGGGTCAACTTAATTCGGAGAGTCTTCGGAGCACGCTGAGACGCGCTCCCTTGTGTCACACGTTGCAGCAAAAAGAATTCAGGGGAAAAAAAGCACTTCCCTAGCTAATAAGGGGCTGATACGGAAGGGGCTATCCCTATTAGAGAAGCCAACACAGGCGGCAAAGCAGATAAGCGATAACCGACTGCTGAGGCAAAGCCGAGGCCAATAATGTTGACGACCCGGTGCGTGGATGCTTAGTCCAGGTTAAGTAGCCAGACGTCGGCTTCGGTCGCAAGCAGTGTGTAATAGAGAATGCGGTCGTCAGCCGTGACTCCGTACTCGATCACAGGGTTCGCTGACTGTATTGCGATCGCTTGAACCTTTTTCGTCTCGCTATCAACCAGAAAGAGTTTGCCTTCGTGCCTGAATAACATGCGGCGATTGTCGTGCAACCAGATGGGCCTCGAGCCGAAGTCTGTGATTCGGTCGAAGGTTTTCGTTTCTAAAGTATAAGTGAGAATGCCTTCATGCTCGGCGGGGGAGTTGATCCAGCCGCCGAGTCTTCGGCCATCGGGTGACCACGAGAAGGCCCGGAAGACTGCGGAAGGGTCGGGCGGATCAGGCACGCGTTGAGGTGTTTGCTCCTCCCAGGCCTTTCCAGCATCAATGATCCAGCATGACTCATCTCGCAGGTTGTAGACGAGTCGCGTCCCGTCGGGTGACCAGAAAGTGTAAATAACCGTCAGGCCGGTGGTGAAGGTCACCTGTTGAAGGCCACTGCCGTCCCGATTGATTGTCCAGGCTTCATACCTGCCGCTGCGATCAGAGTAAAAAACGATGCGGTTGCCGTCAGGGGACCAGCGGGGGTGACGATCTTTGAAATGATCGTCGGTCAGTTGCCGTGGCGCGCTCGACCCGTCCTTGTCGATGACGAAGAGGTCCTCCTGTTTTTCTCCTTGACTGCTGTAAACAAACCTTTCTCCATCAGGTGAAAGGTCGGGTTGCGCTGTGTGCTTGAAGCCTTTGGTGACGGCGACGGACTCACTTGTGAGAGCAGCAAGATCGGCGTTGAAGTTAGCCCTAAGAATGTTCTTACTGCTTACCTGACTGACGTACACAGCGCGACGCCCGTCATGCGAGAAGCTCAGGTGTAAGGCATAGGGAGACGGTGTGGTCAAAGACTCCGGAGGTCCCATAACCTTTCCGGTGCTCTCTTCGAGGGGAACACGCCAGAGATTCATTTGCCCGCCACGATCGCTGGCGAAGTAGAGATGCTTCCCGTCAGAAGACCACACAGGATTCCAATCAAAGGCGGCATCATCGGTGACCGCAACTGGAGTGCCTCCCGCTGCTGGAATCGTAAAGACGTCACGTTGGCCACCTTTCCGCCTGCTCCAGTAGGCAATGCGCGCGCCCGAGGGCGACCAGTGAGGCTGAGCCGCGTCTCCGATACTTTCGCCCGTTAGTTGACGTTTCTCTCCAGTCGCAGCATTCACTATCCACAGATCACTCCGCTCCAAAGTGCGATCGTTCGGGTCTTCGATATTGTGTGTAGAGAAAGCAACTTCACGGCCGCCTGGAGACCAAGCGGGGTGATATCCGAAGTCGGTAAGTCGCTTCACGGATTCTCCCGTTGCTCCCATGACGAAGATACCGCCTCGCTCTCTTTCGGAGCGAAAAGCTATTCGTTCACCATCAGCGGAGAATGCAGGCTGAGTGTCGTCATCGCTGGAGTCGGCTGTCAGGTTGCGAGCGTTCTTCCCACCTACGCGTTGCAGGTACAAGTCCCAATTGCCGGATGATTTGCTGGCAAAGACAACTGACTTCCCATCAGGAGAGATGCTCGGGAACAACTCGGTTCCCGCCTGGTCGGTGAGCTGTGCAAAAGTCAGATTTCTGACTGGCGCAGTTTTCACTTGAGGCCGCAAACGACGCACGGCCATCAAACCCAACGCAGCGACTATGATCAACGACAAGACTGCGAACGCGATTTTCAGGTTGCGTCCCGTTTTGTATTCCGCCGCGCTCGTTCGAGAAAGAATTGGTCCTGAAGTTGTGGGCGATGAATCTGAGGTTCGCTGCCAGCGCTTCAGTTCCGAACGTAAGTCGGACGCCGTCTGATAGCGCAGCTCGCGATCTTTCTCAAGGGCCCTGCTTATGATGCGTTGCAGTTCCGGGGACACGTCAGGGTTAGAAACTGTGGGGGCCGTCGGCTCGCGATTTAGCAAAGCATCATACGTTGCTGCGGGGGTTGCTC
>DASSCG010000213.1:0-4099 GCA_035697925.1 Pyrinomonadaceae bacterium | reverse complement strand
TATTAGGGCGTGACATCAACGTGCAACTATTTTTCAATTGCCGCTATAAAGGGCACAGCCTGAGCCAGGAACGGTCTGACGTGCGGAAGGGCAAGCCACACCCTCACAACAGGCGGCGAAGCCGAATTTGATTTTTGTTAAGAACGGCGCAGGTAATTATCAAAACCCGTTCGCATTCGAAACAAGAGATTTACAACTGCAAAAATGAAGGCGGTCGAGAGTCCACACAGCAGCACCCCCGAGATGCCCTCCATCGCTCCTAAAAGGCGCCACTTCTGCGGTAAGACAACGTCACCAAAGCCGATGGTTGTATAACTGGTGAGTGAAAAATATAGCGAAGTTTCGAAGTCCGGAAAAAGCGACTGCCAATAGTAAAACGACGCCCATAGGGCAGTCTCGACCAAATGTAGAACGATAACGATGAAGAAAACGAGTATAAGCAACCCGGCGTGGTGGGTCAGGCGCCGCTGAGATTCAAGAATTGCAAGGTGCCCGAGCATCCATTTAGCGAAGAGCAGCAATACTGAAGTGTGAATCACGACGCAAATCGCAAGTATTACGAATGCAACCGAGATTTCAGCCAGCATTGCTTCCTCTACTGTAGAGATCCGCCGGGCTTTTGAGATCCGGCAAATCATCACACCCCCGGTATTTAGCCCGCACTGTTAATTTTGCCAGTACTAGAGGCCCTATTAAAGAAAATACAATCCGATTTATGGTCTTGGGTTTAATGCCGCCGTTCTCAAAATGAATCGTAAGAGTGCCGAAAAGTAAGACATCGCTGCCGATCCCTTTGAATTCGCACACAAGTGGTAGCGCCTATCCTTGATGAGACTACCAGGGAGGGTCTTACTCGAAGGTCATCGCTAGTAATCGCTATTGGAGGGGTGACCATGAACATTCACCACAATCACAATTTTTCGTTGTCAGCAGTAACCTCGATCGTTGCGCTCACTTTCCTCACTAGTTGCGGGGGCAAGACTACATCGAAAACTCAAGTTGCCCCTCCGCCGCCGACGGTCGTTGTCGCTGAAATAGCCCAGCGAACTGTACCCATTTACAGTGAATTCGTCGGACAAACCAGAGCCGAAGAGACTGTGGAATTGAGGGCCCGCGTTGAAGGGATCCTTCAGAAGGTTCACTTCACTGAGGGCAGACCAGTTAGCAAGGGACAACTTCTCTTTACCATAGATAAGCGTCCCTTCGAGGCGTCCGTGCAATCGGCGAGAGCAGCGTTAGCGAAAGCGAATTCCGATCTTGCCCAGGCGCGCCAGCGAACTGATGTGCTTCAAGCGCAGGCTGAATTAGCGGATGCCCAAGCCGTACTCAGCAGGGCCCGGCAGGATTTAAATCGCATCAAGCCACTGGCCGCGGATAAGGCGGTTACTGAGCTTGAACTGGATGCCGCCGTCGCGAATGAAAAATCAGCCAGAGCAACAGTCGATGCCAGACAAGCCAACCTCACCAATCTCGAAGCCGCGGTCAAGTACACGATTGAACGAGCAGCAGCTGAAGTTTCAGCAGCTAAGGCGCGTCTAACGCAAGCGCAGTTGGAATTGAGCTATTGCAGTATCTATTCCCCTATCAACGGCATCATCGGCTTCCTTCAGGTTGATGAGGGGAACTTGGTGGGCCGAGGCGACGCTACCTTGCTAGCGACCGTTTCGTTGTCAAATCCGCTCTTGGTGGACTTCAATCTCAGTGAGATCGATTTCTTGACTTTGACGGATGCGGATCCGGACAAAACTAGCAAGAGACCGAAAGACGCAAGATTCGAGCTGATTCTTTCAGATGACACTGTACACCCGTCGCAAGGAAGGTTCAGGGTCATCGACCGTGCTGTGGACCCACAGACCGGCACAATGAAAGTTGAAGCTAGCTTTCCAAATCCTGGCAGCTATCTACGTCCAGGGCAGTTCGCCAGGGTACGAGTTCCTATCGCGGAGAAAGAAAACGCCATTCTTGTTCCGCAACGTGCCGTTCAGGAACTACAGGGCGCCAAGACGGTGTTAGTTGTTGATGATCAAAACAAAGTGCAGTTGCGCACTATTAGAGTCGGTGACAAGTCAGAGGGTTATTTAATCGTTCTTGAGGGGTTGAATGCCGGCGAGCGCGTTATCGTCGAAGGAATCCAGAAGGCGAGGCCTGGGAGTGAAGTTAAACCGTCAACCGGCTCAGTTGCTGACGAATCGGTGAAGAACTCAGAAGGGACCTGAGTCATGGCACAATTTTTCATACGCCGGCCGATAGTCGCCATCGTCCTATCTATTCTGACAGTCATGCTGGGGACGGTTACCCTGAAGGGGCTGTCCATCGAACAGTATCCATTCCTAGCCCCGCCAAACATCCGCGTCACAGCAACCTTCCCAGGCGCTTCCGCTGAGGCAGTGGAACAATCGGTCGCAGCTCCTATTGAACAAGAAGTCAACGGTGTGGATCGCATGATCTACATGAAGTCGTCGAACACTAGCGACGGTCGTATGTTGCTCGACGTTAACTTTGAGGTAGGCACAGATCAGGATACGGCCAATGTTCTCACACAGAACCGGGTTTCGACCGCCTCCGCCCGCCTACCAGCAGAAGTTATCCAACAAGGAGTCACGGTCAAGAAACAAAGTCCCAGCATTCTAATGGTGATCTCTCTGTACTCACCCAAAAACGCTTATGATGCGAACTTCCTCGTCAACTATTGCGGCATAAACTTACGCGATCAGATCCTGCGAATACCTGGCATTGCCCAAGTGGACCTCTTTGGCGGCACTGAGTACGGCATGCGCATCTGGTTCAAGCCAGACATGATGGCCAAGCTCGGACTTGTACCAGCCGACGTTATCGCAGCCATTAAAGAACAAAACCTACAGGCACCCGCGGGAAAGATTGGGGGCGCTCCCACGCCCACCGATCAGGAGTTCACTCAAACCGTCAGCGCCCCAGGTCGCCTGGTCACAACTGAAGAGTTCGAGAACATCATAGTCCGCCAAACGGCAACCGGTGCTGTAGTTCGAATTAAAGATATCGGTCGAGTCGAACTCGGTTCGCAGGATTACAACTCGTTCGGACGTTTGGATGGAAACCCGGGCGGCGCAATGGCGGTCTACCTTCTACCTGGTGCGAATCAATTGAAAGCATCCGAGACCATCTACGAAACGATGGAACATGCGAAGTCGTTGTTTCCACCAGACATGGATTACAAGATCGTCTATGACACTACCCCGGCCGTGGAAGCTTCCATTCATGAAATTCTGAAAACGTTTGTCGAGGCATTGATTCTGGTGACAATAGTGGTCTTCGTGTTTCTCCAGAACTTCCGGGCTACCATCATCCCGCTGATCACAATTCCGGTCTCATTAATTGGCACTTTCATCTTCTTCCCAATTCTAGGGTTCTCCATAAACACCCTCTCGATGTTTGGTCTCGTGTTGGCAATAGGCATAGTGGTCGACGACGCCATTGTGGTGGTGGAAGCGGTTATCCATCACCTGGAACATGGGATGTCACCTAAGGATGCAACGGTTCAGGCTATGAAGGAGGTTTCAGGGCCGGTCATTCTAATTGCGTTGATTCTTTCGGCGGTGTTTGTGCCTGTGGCGTTGTTGGGCGGATTGGTTGGCAGCATGTACAAGCAATTCGCACTTACGATTGCGATATCTGTGCTGCTGTCGGCGTTCAACGCACTCACTCTCACTCCTGCATTGTGCGCATTGATGCTGAAACCGCCAAAACCCGCGCGCGGTCCACTCGGGGTTTTCTTCCGTGGCTTTAACAAAGTATTCGATTTCACGACCAACGGGTATATGCATTTCGCCAGACTGCTTGTGCGACGCTCAATCATCACGATTGGTATCGTCGGCGTCGTTGTCGTTGGGGCTCTTTTCTTCGCGCGAAGACTTCCAGCCGGTTTCATACCCGATGAAGATCAAGGAATTCTTGGTGTAAACGTCCAACTGCCTAATGGAGCTTCGCTCGCGCGAACCAGTGCGGTGCTTAAGCAAGTCGAAGAGATTTTGGCAAAGACCGAGGGCATCGAGTCGTTCCAGACTATCGGCGGATATGGAGTAGTCACAAATACATACCAGCCGAACTATGGATCGCTCTTCGC
>DASSCG010000212.1:0-3674 GCA_035697925.1 Pyrinomonadaceae bacterium | reverse complement strand
TATGCGAGTGCCCGCAGCATCATTCCGTAATTGCCAAAGAAGGCTTTCACCCGACCAATTGATTTTGGATAATCAAAGTCCAGCCGGAACGTATCGACGCTTTTGGCGGCATCACTTTTGTTTTTTACGATTCGAGGTACGGGCAGGAAGGGTTCCAATTCCGCAGTGCAACAACAAGGACCGCAACCTGGCCCTCCACCTCCGTGCGGAGTTGAAAATGTCTTGTGCAAATTAAGGTGGATAACGTCGACACCCATATCGCCCGGCCGAGCAACTCCGACCAGCGCGTTCATATTTGCGCCATCCATGTAAACCAACCCGCCGGCATCGTGGACAATCTTGCAGATTTCCTGGATGTTCTTTTCAAACAGACCGAGTGTGTTGGGGTTGGTAAGCATGAGGCCCGCAACGTCGCCGTGTGAACACAGCTCGCGCAGGTGGTCCAGGTCAGTAAGTCCCTCCGCAGTCGATCGAATTGTCTTCACAGAGAACCCGGAAAGGTGAGCCGAAGCCGGATTGGTTCCATGCGCAGAGTCCGGAATCAACATTGTGCGTCGTTTTGCCGAGGCTCCCTCGCCGTCGCGGGCATCGATGAACGCACGAATAATCATCACGCCGGTCATTTCGCCGTGGGCCCCGGCTGCAGGTTGAAGTGAGATTCCGGGAAGCCCGGTTATTTCCGCCAGGTGATGCTGGAGCTCGTATATCACCTGTAGCGCGCCCTGGGCTTCTTTCTCGTCGGCGAGCGGGTGCAAGTTTGCGAAACCAGAAATACGCGCAACCTTTTCATTCAGGCGCGAGTTGTATTTCATGGTGCACGAGCCGAGCGGATACATCCCCAAATCAATTGAATAATTCCAGGTAGACATCCGAATGAAGTGACGGATGACGTCAACTTCGCTTACTTCCGGCAAGCCCTCCAGGTCATCATCGCGTTGAAACTTCTTCGGCACGATTTGATCGATCGCTGTCTCGTCCACATCGAGGGGAGGCAGTCGATAGCCAATCCGGCCGGTCTGAGAGCGTTCAAAAATCAGCGCTTCATTATGACTGATATGGGAAGTTACTTTTGTGATCTTGCTTGAATCCATTGTTGAATCTTTGATCTTGAGCCTTAATTAAGTCAGCGGGGGTAAACCACCCTTCCTAACCTGCGAGCTCGCGGCCATGAGTCGTACCATTCGACCAACACTATTTTGCAGGTTGGGAAGGGCGGTTCACCCCCGCCCGTTTCTCTCTCCAATTATCTAGCACCTGCAGACTTTGCCAGTCCATTGATTAAAGCATCGATTTCAGCACGCGAGTTGATCTCAGTAACACACACAAGGAAATCGTTAGGCCGATCCTTGAAATAACGGGACAGGGGTAGTCCGCCGCTGATTCCATGCTCGGTTGCCAGGCGTGACAGTAACGCAGCAGCATCGCCTGGAGCGCGCACCACAAACTCATTGAACCGCGGCGCAGAGAAGGGAAGCGAGAAGCCTTCGATCTCAGCAATCCGGCGGGCTGTATACGCAGCCTTCTGCGCACATTGCACTGCTACATCCTTAAGGCCGCGACGGCCCATCGTTTCCATATAGACGGTGGCGGCAAGAGCGATAAGACCTTCGTTCGTACAAATGTTTGAGGTCGCCTTTTCGCGACGGATATGCTGTTCACGCGTCGCCAGTGTGAGCACGAATCCGCGCCGGCCTTGCTTGTCGTAAGCTTCTCCCACCAGCCGGCCGGGAATCTGACGCGCGTACTTGTCACGCGTGGCAAAAAGCCCGACATACGGACCACCGAACGAGAGGGGTACTCCGAACGACTGTCCCTCAGCGATTACGATATCTGCCCCGGCATCGCCTGGAGACCTGAGTAAGCCAAGCGACATGCCTTCTGTAATAGCCACGATTAACAACGCGCCAACTGCATGCGCCTGTTCCGCCAGAGCTGAGACATCCTCCAGACAGCCAAAGAAATTTGGTGACTGTACAACTATGGCTGCGGTTTTGTCGTCCAGGTGTGCAATACCGCCACTTACCTGGCCCGATGACGGATCAAAGTCCGCATGTTGGAGCTCGATGCCGGCATGCTGCACATAGGTACTTACAACTTCCAGGTACTCCGGATGTATGGCTCCGCAAGCTATAACTTTTGATCTCTTCGTAACCCGCTCAGCCATGAGGACGGCTTCGGCCAGTGCTGTTGAGCCGTCGTACATTGAGGCGTTAGCCACATCCATGCCTGTCAACTGACAGACAAGTGTTTGGAATTCAAAGATGACCTGAAGCGTGCCTTGCGAAATCTCAGGTTGATATGGCGTGTAGGCCGTAAAAAACTCAGACCGCGAGATGATGTGATCGACGATCGTGGGAATGTAGTGAGAATAAGCACCCGCACCCAGGAAACTCGGTCGCCGGGAGGCCGGATTGTTTGCCGCCATCCTCTCAAACCCCGCCAGTAACTCAATCTCTGAGAGCGCTGCCGGCGTATCGAGAGGTCGGGATAGGCGTAATTCTTCTGGAATAGAAGCGAAGAGATCGTCTGCCGAACGCAAGCCAATCTGGTGAAGCATCGCTGTGCGTTCTTCGGGCGAATTAGGAATGTAGCGCAAGTTTACTCTGTCTCACCTTTCGTGAAGTCTTCATATTCCGCAGCCGTTAGGAGGCTATCAACCTCACCAGGACTAGACATGTTGACTTTGATCATCCAGCCGTCGCCGTAAGGATCTCCGTTAACTTTTTCTGGCTCATCATTGAGCGACTCGTTGACCTCGGCCACCGAACCTGAGACAGGCGAGAACACTTCGGAAACGGCTTTCACTGATTCCACCGAGCCGAAGGATTCGTTAGCAGCAAAATCTTCGCCAACTTTGGGTAGTTCCACGTAGACGACATCGCCGAGGGAATTCTGAGCGTAGTCGGTAATCCCGATCGAGGCGATGTTGCCTTCAACACGCACCCACTCATGATCCTTGCTGTAGTGTAAATCCTCTGGAACGTTAGCCATGGTTCCTCCAAGGGAAATTTTAGATTGCCAATCGCCGATTTTTAATTTCGGTCTAAGGCCAGGCGCTTTTTTAAAAGCGCAAATTAAAACTATTGCAAGAGCAGTTCACCGTGCGCGCTTGTAGAACGGTGTCTTCACAATCTGCGCGGCCACAGGTCGGCCTCGCACATCGATGTGGATCTGTTGACCCTCGACGGCAAATTCGACAGGAACATAGGCCATGCCAATATTCTTTTTCAGGAAGGGCGCTGGACTCCCCGAAGTTACACGTCCCACTTTTTTGCCATCAACAATCACATCCTGCTCATCGCGAGCAATGCCACGTTCGGTGGTCTCAAACCCGACCAGCCTACGCTTGACGCCTTCTTCCTTCTGTTTGGCCAACGCTTCGCGACCGATAAAGGCACCCTTGTTCAACTTACAAATCCATCCGAGGTTGGCTTCAAGCAGCGTCGTAGTTTCGTCAATCTCGTGTCCGTAAAGGGCCATCGCAGCCTCGAGCCGCAAAGTGTTACGCGCAGCCAGGCCGCAAGGCAGGACGCCGTCGGTCGAGCCAAAATTCCCTACTTCCAGAATCTTGTTCCAAAGGTGTTCGGCTTTGTCTGCACGTGAGTAAACCTCGAAACCATCTTCGCCGGTGTATCCAGTACGCGAAACGATTGCGGGTATGGCATCAACTGCAC
>DASSCG010000211.1:0-4541 GCA_035697925.1 Pyrinomonadaceae bacterium | reverse complement strand
GCTCAATAGCGCTTGGGAGTAGCAGACTTTCGGAGTGCGGTGGTCAAGCGTAGCGCAACAACGCCTTGGATTTGAATTGGTCGGCTGCGTTTGCATTCAAAGCGCCGTCGACGCTGCGCACTGACGGCGCACTCCAGGAGTTCTATCTTTGGCTAGGCAACAAACGGACGCGCCTGAACGATGTAGATTTGACCTCCGACGTAAATCCACTCAATGTCCTGATCCCTGCCCCCAAAGACACGTTTGATGCCCTGCGCGGCCTTTACTAATTTGCGGATCATTTCATCGGTTAGTACTGCACGCTCACCTGAGATCGGGACTTCTTTAACGCCGCCTTTCTCATCAAAGGTCAGCAGGCTGTCTTCCGCAGATCTAGTGAGGACTTGGATGGTGTTGGTTTGCGGACGAAAAATAATCTGCTCCGCGACCCGCTTGCCTTCAACGACCTTGATACCTAATCCACGTTTGGCGCTGATGTAATACGCACTCTTGTTTTCGCGATCATAGGGATCAGTTGTGAGCATTACTCCCGCGCTGTCTGCGTTGATACCTTCCTGAATCAAAACCGCCATGTACACCTGGCCATGATCGATTCCAGCCCTCTCGCGCGCCTCGTAGGCCTCGAAATTCCAAAGGGAAGCCCATACTGTTTTGATTGCTTCTATTAGTTGATGATCGCCCTTGACGTTGGGGACGCTTGAATGGATGCCGGCGCCGCTGAAGTTTGGCAAGTCTTCGGAGTTTGAGGAGCTACGCGCGAACAGACCCTTGCCAGAAAATTGAGTATGGACCAGTCGCAGGACTTCGCCACGCAATTGGTCATTCAAAGCCCCGTTCTGGATTCGCTCTCGAAGATCAGCCAGTCGCCGGCGCCTGTAGACCGGGTCGTGAACAAACTTCTGATCATTCATCATTTCGTGAATGCTCTCGTCAAGATTGTTCTCGCTGATGAACTGGTCATAGTAGAAGAAGGGAACGGTGAAACCACTGGGCACGATTATTCCGGGAAGGCGGGCTCGGAGCATCTCGCCCAAATTCGCTGACTTGCCACCGTAAGCTATTACATCTCTGGCCCGCTGCTGACTCAGCAGGGCAATGCGGGTAACGGTCAGATCCGATCGCGGTTTGATCAGGTCCGGGCGCGATGCCATGCGCTGTTGATATTCCTTCACCTGGCCTAGATCGGCACGTTTGATGACGTATGTGTCGCGCCTGGTCTCAAACGAAACCCACCAACCATCAAATTCTTTCAGAAGCTGATGCGCATTTTTTATGTAGGCGTTAGGCACACCCCAGCCCTTTACAAGTAGGTTGATATGCGACAGTGGTGTGGACGGTTGAGCGAGAATGATGCCGGCAACAGGGGGAAGCTGGATTGGAACTTCGTTCAAGACAAGAATTTCGTTGGATCCGATTTCGACGTGTTCGTCTAGTTTTTCGATGATATGGATCCGCCCTATTCCGCTTGCGAGATTGAGAGGTTCATATGCCTGTTCACTGGCGATCTCGCTTTGCAAAATTCGCGCTAGCCCCTCGACACCAGCCGACGCCTCCTCCTGTCGCAAAGAGTTCGGCTTAAATGCCACGGGCTGGAAGAAGCTCTGGTTAATGATCTCGGACGTGCTCTTAATCTGATCGGCAGGAATTAGATCGCCTTCCCAGAATTCGAACGTCCAGCGTTTTAGAGGAGTTTGGTAAGCGACTGTGCCAAGAATGAAGCGTCGGTTTGGTTTTAGGTAGTTGTTCTCAAAGAATTCCTGTCCGCGCTCGAGCGACAGGTACGTCCCATTCACGAAATCTTTATGAAAAGGATAACGCGTGGAGTTCACATAGTAGATCTTGTTCTTATCTTTGCGGTCGATGACGAACAAAAGGTGAGGGAGGGGATAAGACCTGTCCGAATAGATCCTAGCCAGGGAGTCGAACTCAGCGCGCGAAGTGATAGCGGGCAAAGAACGTGGCTTTGATCGGGTTTCCTGACCCGTGGCCTCGCTCACCGGCAGACCTGCCGCGACAATGGCGAGCAACAGGATCGAATTCGAAAGCTTTAAAGTGCGGCGTCTTGTAGCCGCTTTCCAACCTGCAAAACAAAAACCGTGAGAATCCATAGCCTGATGGCCGGAATTACATGGACGTCGGACCAAAGCGGCGAGAAGGCGCAGCACTCCAGGGCCTCAAGGGGTTTTTGTGGTCGAAGCTGCTCTCGGACTTCCTATAGTTGTGCGGGTAGCGGGTTTTGAAGGAGTCGAAGGGGCTCCTCCTTTGGGGGCAATACGACCACCGCGAGTTAACGCGATGCGCTTGTCGCCACGACCTGAAGAATCTGCCACAGCAACCTTGATGGCCCGATATGAACCGTCGCGAGCTTTGTTAGTTGGGTTATAAGCGAGCACATACTGAGTCCGCAAGTCGCGCACAATCTCGCTGGCAATTCGCGGCAGTTCCGATATCGATTGTGGAAAGAATGCTCGACCACCAGTCTCAGAGGCGAGTTTGTTCAGCAGGTTAACCGCTTTGTCGCGCGAGCTCTTGCGTATAAAGCCGCTGTCTCTATCAAGCTCATTTACGAAACCAATGACGTATATCTGAACGTCCGCCTCACGGAGACGCGCAAACAGCTGTTCCTGTTTATAAAAACTGACTCGATCTTCTCCATCGGTCACGACGATTAACGCTCGACGGCGCCGGTCGTTATCGTCCCCCTTCTTATATTCGGCGATGCGCTCCGCGGATAGGAACACGGCATCGATGACAGCTGTTTGGCCACCTTCAATGTACATGTTGTCGAGCGCATCCTGGAGCAATTCCATGTTGGAAGTGAAATCCTGCATCGTTTCGATTTTGTCACTACTGATAAATCGAACCAGAAAAGTTTCATCACCGGTCTTGTTGCTATTAATTATCGTTTTGGCAGCATCTATCACACTCTGAAGCTGGCTCCGGAGCGAGCCTGAATTGTCGACCGCCAGGCCGTAGCTTACCGGGACTTCTTCTCTGGTGAAGAACTCGATGGGTTGCTCAACGCCATCTTCGAAGACGTGGAACTCATTCTCTCTTACGTTATCAATCGGCCGATTATTGCGATCGATGACTCGCACATTCAAGGTAACTAGTTCGGTATCGACTTTTACGATCTCTCCTTCACCAAATTCTTCTGGTGGAGTGGGGGTCGGTTTGGGCTTCAGTTTCGGAGGTGGCGGCGGTTCACCTAATTGAGGAGTCATGCGGTCTGTTGGCGCCGCCGGTGTTTGTGTTGATTCGGCGCTCGGTGTTGGAGTCGGAGTTGCCGCCGGTCTGACAGTCGTAGAGGGTCTGGCAGGAGCGGTTTGCGGCGAGGCCACGGTACGAGCCGGTGTCGGGGAAGGAGTTTGAGAGGCCTGTTGGCTACGGCGAGCTCTCAGCTCCTGAGTTCCGGCTGCCGAAGTGTCGTTAGGTCCGACCAGAACGCTGAGAGTAAACAAAAACCCAAGCAGGAATAACGTTCCTGTTCTTAAATTGATCTTATGATTGCTTAAACGATTTTTCACTAACTATATCCTCACCCAAGAACCGCCTAAAAAATGCTTCGATCGAAGGCTGATCGTAGTGTCGGAGTATCAGCCGATCATACGAAGCGCCCCGCAAGCCCCTTGAGCATCGGGGGCGGAGCGCTGACTAAGCTTCTCGCCTACGTCGCGAAGGCTGGGGCAAACAGCGTCGCGAACAACTGCGTCCACTGCGCACACATTAAAAGGATGCCGAGGGAGGGTTAGTGCGTTGCCGAACAGCTTCGAAAACAGTGTTACCGCGAGTTGGGGATTGCGTAATAACCCTCCTTAGAACGCACAAACAAGCGCGGCAAGCCTCGCGGCGGATTAACCTTCACTTTTATCTTGCGCCACTTGCCATCGTTGGAAAAATTGCTGGGTTTGTACCCGATCGAGTACTGGTGTCGCAGCTCAAGAGCAATCTGCTCAAAAATGTCGTCCATTTCCAAAGCCGAACGGGGGAAAAAAGCCTTTCCTCCGGACACGCTTGCCAGCTCATCGAGTATTCCCTGGCCTTCCATCCCCAGTGCGCTCCCGGAGTCGCCCCCGCTGAGAATTCCGACACCATACAGAACCACGTCAGACTCTTTTAAGAGGCGCCGGAGTTCGTTGAACGTGTAACGAGAATTGTTGTCCTGTCCGTCACTAATCAATAAGAGCGCCCGTTTCGGGTGCAGGCCCCGCTGAACTTTTTCCACGCCCAGATAACAGGCGTCGTAGAGCGCTGTGTTGTTCTTGGTTTGGACGAAGGTGAGCTTATCCAGAACGGCATTTCCATCTCGAGTCTTGTCCAGCAATAACTGGGCGCGGGAGTTAAACGCGATTAGAAAATACTCGTCTGAATTGTGACTGGTTTGAATGAACTTGGAGAGGGCCTCACGGGCATTCTTAATCTTTTCGCCACTCATTGAGCCTGATACATCGAAGATCACCCCTACCGAAACAGGCGAGTCGTCATCGCTAAAGTAGGTAATCTCCTGCGGCTGCTTCTCGTCCAGAATGGTGAAGGCCTTC
>DASSCG010000210.1:0-3621 GCA_035697925.1 Pyrinomonadaceae bacterium | reverse complement strand
CGGGCCTTTATACCTCAGTTTGATGCCCGAGAAGGCGGTAGCTCTGAACAAATAGCCTGCGAAGCAGGCGATAGCATAAAGCCTGGGGCGTGAGCCCCAGGGAAAGAAAGGCCCAAGGTTCGCGAGCCCGTGAAAGGGGCGACAGACGCGTCGACCTTCGCGGGGCTTTTGAGCAATGCGCTTTCGCCCGCTATCGCGGGCGCGGGAGACTATTCAATTTCTACCTGGGGCTGCCGCCCCAGGCTTTATGCTTCCACCCGCTTCGCGGGTTGGCACCTTATACTTGTTCAGAGTCTCCTAGCTTGTCAGACACTGCTGCGAGATTGACTGACTACCTCATTTTGCTCACCTTGACAGTCCTGCTATCGTTCTCTTAGCATGACGTTCGCTCCACGAGTGATTGCAATAGTAGCAAGATGCTCTTTGAAGTGCGCGTGCCCAAGTGATTAGTAGTGAAAACGGACGCAAGTCCGGCAATGGGGCAGCGATGGCAGGAATGCCTGTCCCAGATTTAGAGGCACGTATGTCAATGGTAGACGGCTTCCCTTACAAGGAAGAGGTTGGGGGTTCGAATCCCTCCGTGCCTACCATTTACGAGGCTGCTACGGCAGGCAAAGTTATCGTGCGACAGGGCACGATAAAGCAATTCACCTGTCACGCAAACAGTTTAGGTCTTATGCGGAGTCGTAGTTCAGTTGGTTAGAACGCCGGCCTGTCACGTCGGAGGTCGCGGGTTCGAGTCCCGTCGGCTCCGCCATTAAATCAATAACTTAGCGCCGTGAGGTGCTAGTGAATTTAGCTCAGAAACAACACTGTGCCAATAGATGCGCCAGTAAGTTTCTGGGCTATTTTCTTGACCTCCTGTTGTTTAAATTCACGACTCAGTGGCTAATACCCAAACGCCTGTAGCAAAACAACCGCCCAATGAGGTCTAACGGTCAGGATGAGCGTCCGGCCTCGTCGAAAACGCTCCAGCCATTGGTAGGCACGCTCGTGACGAACGACATTGAACCCCTCTTCCTCTGATGGAGGTTGAAAATACACAGTGATGGCTTCGAACTCCGCATCCGTGGTCCAGGGCGCGCCGGCAGGTAACTCCTTACTTCGTTCCCTGAGCTGACCCTTACACAACGCGTCGGACGCATCTATGAAGTGCAATTCATGCTGAGCGTCCACACGCTCGAACAGCTCACGGAACCAGAGCCGCTGCGCCTTTGTATTGCCAGGGAAGTCCAGCACCACGGAGATGCCCTTCGACAAGAGAGCGCAAACGTGTGGCCCAAGTGCGTTCTTCAATCGGGAAGAGTACCTGACGAATTCAGGTATGTCGGTGATCTCGCCAGGAAATAGGTGATCCAAGAGCTCGTCCTGTACAAGGAGAACGGCATTTTCTCGGTGAGACAACTCTTTCGCGAGAGTTGATTTGCCCGCCGCCATCTTGCCACACAGAAAAATCAACTTCCCTGAGTTGCTCATACGCTTCTGCGTCTAACTACTGTATTTGCGGAGTAGGGTAAACCCCCTGTTAATTCAAGCAAGGCGACGAAGTGTTCGGTCACCGCTTCGCCGCCTGTTGTGAGGATGGGTTATACCCTTCCGTAACGTCGCTCTAATTTTAAATTCGGGCTATGCCCCTAGAGGGGCCTAGCCCCAAGAAAAAAGATAGCCTGATGCGGAAGGGCATAGCGCATCCTCACAACAGGCGGCGGAGCCGTTCCGAACATAATGCGGTGCCACCGGTGTCGAATCGCAGCCGCATTTGCCATTACCTGTGAACCTGAGAATCCTTCTAACATTCCGAATCTCCATCCAATCGCTCAATGGTCCACAGAGAACCCCAGACACAAATCGGTGTCAAGTCTTACTCTCGAATTCGCGTTTGGGCTAGCGAGGAGTCTGCGTGGCTGGGTTAATTGATAACGGCCTCACTTCAAACTCAGTTCGCGATAGATTAGGTCCTAAGATTGAAATCCGCTGTAGCGTTCCCACCGAAATTTTGAGCCCCGTTAGAGATTTGTTGGCCTAGCATTTACCAAGTCAGATAGAATCACGCGAGCCGTCATTTGTCGTAAAGATCAAAACGTTCTATGGGCTCGGCTCTTTCATCAGGCACAAAACTTGGTCGTTATGAAATCCGCTCACTGCTGGGCGAGGGCGGAATGGGTGAGGTTTATCGAGCACGCGATACGGAACTGGGCCGTGATGTCGCAGTGAAAGTCTTGCCTTCCAGTTTCTCAGCAGATAGAGATCGCCTGAGCCGCTTTAAACAGGAAGCTTGCGCGGCAGGTGCTCTGAATCACCCGAACATTCTCGTGGTCCACGATATCGGCGCGCACGATGGTTCACCTTATGTGGTTTCCGAGTTATTGGAAGGTGAGACGCTTCGGAAGCGCATCGGTGGCAGTCCGCTATCTCAACGTCGCGCGATTGACTATGCATTGCATGTCGCCCACGGCTTGGCTGCAGCGCACGACAAAGGAATCATCCATCGCGATCTAAAGCCAGACAACATCTTCATCACCAACGATGGTCGCGTGAAGATTCTCGACTTTGGACTCGCCAAACTTACTCAGGACGACGGAGGTCAGCAACAAACTGACATACCAACTCGTCGTGCAAACACTGATCCAGGTGTGGTGATGGGAACGGTCGGTTACATGTCACCGGAGCAAGTCCGTGGACAAACACTGGATCAACGGTCTGACATCTTTTCATTTGGGGCAATTCTTTACGAGATGCTTTCGGGACGTCGCGCTTTTCATGGCGAATCGGCCGCCGACACGATGAGTGCAGTTTTGAAGGAAGATCCGCCGGAGCTGTCGGAATCAAACAAAACTGTTTCGCCGGCGCTCGAACGGGTGGTGAATCACTGCCTGGAAAAGAACCCGGGAGCGCGGTTTCATTCGGCAACCGATCTCGCGTTTGCGCTTGAAGCATTATCCGGCTCTGCGTCGGTTTCTAACCAAACGGTTACCGTACCGGCTTTGACTCCAGGACGGATTAGCGGAAACCGACTTTCGATGGTTCTTGCGGCAGTTGCAGTTTTGGTAGCAATCGCCTTTGCGATTTTTTACTTTCGTAGACCTCCCGTACCGGAAGCCCACACCGTTCGCTTCTTTGTCCAACCGCCCGATCAAGGAACAATCTCGGGGGGTGGCGGCCAACATGTTTCGCCCGATGGTCTTCGACTGGTCTTTCCCGTTACAGGGCCCGACGGCAGGAGACTTCTTTGGACTCGGCCGATTGACTCGCTGACAGCGCAACCCCTGGCGGGGACTGAAGACGCATCTAATCCGTTCTGGTCGCCTGACAGTCGTTTTATCGGTTTTTATGCTGCGGGAGGAAAACTTAAGAAGGTCGAATTCACCGGCGGCCCTACGCAATTACTGACAGATGTGCAGGTGCGTGGGGGCGGATCCTGGAGTCGGGAAGGTGTGATTCTCTTTCCGAAAAATTCGGGAGAGGGACTGTACCGTATATCTGCGTCGGGAGGCGCGTCTGCCCCTGCGACAACTCTTGATGAATCACGAAAAGAGCTTGCGCATGCGTGGCCCTACTTTTTGCCGGATGGGCGGCATTTCTTGTATCTCGCTCGAAGTCTGCAAAGGGAAAACACCGGTA
>DASSCG010000209.1:0-4226 GCA_035697925.1 Pyrinomonadaceae bacterium | reverse complement strand
TTGTGACCTCCGTGTCTCCGTGGTGAGTTTAATGCTTGGATTTATTCACCACGGAGGCACGGAGATCACGGAGTCGCTCAAATTAGGACACCACTAGCTGGGAGAAGGACGGCACTTATTGAAATTGAAACTGTGCTCGACCGAGGAATCATTCAAGCAGGACAAATTCGCAGGTTAGGAAGGGTAGTTTACCCCCGCTTCCAAGTGCCCATGTGTGCTCCTTCATTGAGCACTCAAAGTATTGGAATGAGCTTGAATGTCATCAGCATCAGCGGGGGTAAACCACCATTCCCAACCTGCGAATTTGTCCTGCTGGAATGGTTCCCCTTCTGAGCACAGTTTCAAGTTCAATAACTGCCGTCCTTCTTCCAGCTAGTAGTGTCCTAATTTGAGCGACTCCGTGTCCTCCGTGCCTCCGTGGTGAATAAATCCAAGCATTAAACTCACCACGGAGACACGGAGGTCACAAAGATAGTACAAACTAGGACACTACTCTCCCAGCTAACTTTCTTGATACTGAGGGGCTTTGGTGATAGCCTTCGCCCGCCTCTCAGCTCGACCCCTTTCAAAGGAATAAAACAATGCGAACCACAATAAAATTTCTTCCTTTGCTCAGCCTCATTCTATTTCTGGTCGTAACTCTAACTTCACCCATTCCAGTCAGCTACGCGCGCCCACAAATCGGACCAATCGAACTCTCAGGCGAACTTCATGGCGCGCCTTACCGAATAATTGTGCCCGCAAACTGGAATGGGACACTTCTCGTTTTTGCTCATGGCTATCGTGACAAAGCCGATCATCCTGGCGAAGTCGATAATCGCAACGCCGATTTAGCCCCGAGTGCCGCACTCATTCCGCCACTATTGGCTCAGGGCTATGCGTTGGCCGGATCCGCTTACAGGGATAACGGCTTTGAGATCGAAGGTGGCATGCAAGACATGAAAGACCTGACGGTCTTCTTCCGGGCTAACGTGGGACAACCTGATCGCACAATTCTCTGGGCGGCCTCCCTGGGAACGATTATTGGCTTTAAGAGCATGGAACAGTTTGGTGGTATTTACGATGGTGCTCTTTGCCTGTGCGGCGTGGGCGCAGGGGCGACGCGCATCTGGGACAATGGCCTGGCGCTCTATCTTGCTTACGATGTCGTATTCGGTGTTCCTAGCCCCTGGGGCACGGTAGGCGAAGTTAGAAACGATTTGGATTTTGAGACCGAAGTCCTTCTGCCAAAGCTGCTTCCCGAACTTAGCAACCTGGCTAACTTTCCAAAGTTCGAGTTCGTTCGCCTAGTGGGCGGCAATCCCGGTCGAGGCATCGTACCGCCACCTCCGCCCGGTTTTTATCCAGGTTGGGCAGTTACTGATTTCTTCTTCCTCACGGAAGCGCGCGCCGAGTTACAGCGACGCGCGGGTGGGCCATTCGTCCAGAACCTCGATCATAATTACAGTCTGACACCGGCGGAGAGAGCGTACCTGGCCTCAATAGGTTTGCCAGGTGCGGTGGTTGATGGTTGGCTATCGCAAATGAACGCGCGTCGAAATATTCAGGCGGCTCCTTCGGCGCGGAACTACGTCAAGAACAACACGGATTACAATGGCAAGATTCGAAATCCGTTGTTGACGATGCATACGATTGTCGATCCGCTGGTGGTGGTGGCAAATGAAGAGGCTTACGCAGAGCTAAACGCAGCCAGTGGGAAGGAGGAGCTGCTATTTCAGACTTATACCACCGGAGTTGGTCACTGCAATTTCAGCGGGCCGCAGCTCTTGACCGCAGTGAACGCGATTGATCTTTGGGTGCGCACTGGTATTAAACCGACGGCTGCGTCCTTTCCTGCAGCATTAGGTTTCGATCCAACTTTTGTACCGCCACAACTGCCGCAACCCTAAGGCTCGAGGTCATCGCTGATCGGATTCAACAAGCGTACTGTTGCTCGGTTTCGACCGAAAGCAAACGATCCACGAATTCACACTAAGCATCACGAAACAGGTTATTTTCGTGCAGTTTCGTGTGACTTCGTGGATCGTACTTTTGGTCCGATCGAATCGCCACTCCAATTGAAATCGTTCCTGCCAGCAGTTATCCGATCGTCGTGCGTGACTTATAAGCACGCCAGACAAACAGGAGTACGATTGCGCCCAGGAGTGACAGGAGAAAACCTGCCGGTTGAAAACCCTGCTCCGACTGTCCCCAAATGGCCCAACTAATCAGGCCTCCAACGATTGAGCCCAGGATTCCAAGGACGATAGTAGCTATCATACCCATCGCATCCCTGCCAGGCATGAGCAGACGCGCCAACGCTCCGACGATTAGCCCAATAATTAACCACCAAATGAAACTAACCATTCTATCCTCCTTCTCGATAGGCCTGGACCACGCCAGGCGTGGTCGACGTGAACACCAAGAACGCCACGAGGGGGATTATTTTTCCTGACCTGCTTTTCTAACGCGCTCTACTTCGGACAATTGTTGACGAAGTTTCTGAATTGTTTGTGACAACTCAGCCGTGCGTTCACTTACCATCTGCTCCAAGAACGCGTTGGCTTCGTAAAGAGCTTCGCCCTCACGCTCCAGATTTGTCACTTGCAATTTAGAATCGTACAACTTCTGCTGCATTGAGTGACGTTGTGCCGTTTCAGAGGTTGAATCAAGAAACAAGATCCAGGTTCCCTGTTCGCGGGTGAAGAGATAGACGTCAGCAAAGGCAAATACGTCGGGTTTCGTCTGGACGTGTGGAAGGAAAAGGCTATTAATTCCGATTGGCAAAACCCCTACCAGAAAGGGAATGTGCTCGCTCACATCCATGTTCTTTTCGAGATCTTTAACACCGTAGGACTCGAGGTCGCCGCCCCACTCAATCAATCGGCCATCTTTCGTGACCAGCATGTAAGCAGGAGAGAGCATGTCATCAGTAAGCGCGAGAATGAAGTCCTGAATGGGAAGTGGTAGATGTTTCATTTAGGCCTCCGCCAGTTTCTTAGCCAATGCGTGAAACGCTTCTTCGACACCGAGCCCGGTCTTAGCGCTGGTTTGAATTACTTCCCAGCCCTTCTCGTTTAGAGCCGTTGTTTCGCGCTCACTGATGTTCCATTGGTCAGCCAGGTCCGCCTTGTTCATAAGCAGCAGGAACGGCAGCGAACCAACTATTTCTTCGACCCTGGTCTGCAATGCGAGCGCTTTGTAAAGTGTGTCCTGACGGGTGCCATCAGCAACCAGAAGATAACCGGCGGCCCCACGCAAGTATGACTTTCGCAATTCAAACTCGGTCTCAGTTCCTTCAATGTCCCACAGGATCAACATCAGCTCCGAGTTTTCCAGCTGGACCAGTTTCTTATCAATCTTGACTCCGATGGTCGTGTGATATTTGTCGGAATAGATGCTTTCGACGAAGCGCCGTACTAAACTGGTTTTACCTACGGCAAAAGTTCCCAGCATGCACACCTTCTTCTGAATCATGATGAACGTGGTCCCTCTTGGGTCAGCTAAGATTACGAACGTTAAAAGTACTTACGAATTAGGTACTGCAGTTTCACGGTCACGAGGCGCCGTCACTCAGTCACAGAACCGAGGAGCGGTAGCGACCGGGTTGTTGCAGCAACACTCAAGCGTAAATACCAGATTTCATCGAGGTGATCGGTGCCGCTACTTACCCGGTCGCTACCGCTCCTCGGTTCTGTGATCGATCGGCATTTCCCGAGCAGCGCAAACTGCACCAGTAAAGTCCCGATAAAAACGACCGACGAAATATCACGAACAAGCTTTCGTGTTGATTCGTGTCGGTTCGTGGATCGTTTGCTTTCATTAACCACAGAAACCGGTAGTCAAATATATTAAGGAACTAATTTGCATCGGTGACTACGACCTTCAGCGTTACGCTACGATTGGTCGCCCGATCCTCGTCAGTAAGCTCCGGCCGCAGTTTGCCTTTCGATCCGGAGCTGGTGATCGTCAGATTCGTCCAGTCAGCCAGCCTTGCCCGCAGCACCTCGGCAACCGCCTCAGCTCGGCCCTGACTTAGCTCGCTATTTTTGGCCTCCGTGCCGCTGCCGTCCGTTCGACCGGTGATCTCAATTTTGACGTTCCTGTTTCCTGCCAGCTGACGAAGGTGCTCCAGTTCAGTCACCAACTGATTCACCTTGTCTTGCTGATCGGATCTGATCTCTGTTCTGTCCAAATCGAACATCACAAGCGGGTTTTCAATCCGCTCAAGATCGAAGAGTTTGTCT
>DASSCG010000208.1:0-4061 GCA_035697925.1 Pyrinomonadaceae bacterium | reverse complement strand
AATAGAAGTGGCTTTCCAGCTTGAGCCGTCCTATGTTCTCAGAGTGCAGTACGATCATCATCCCCAAGTCATTGCGTAGAGTCCCACCATACTCATGACAACTCCGACAATGACCACTGACGCCAGGAGACCAGGACTCATCTGGTAGGGTTTGGGCATTTGCTTCCGATCGACCCACACCATAGCCAAACACCACAGCCCGCAGCCAAATACTCCGCTGAAGGGAGAAACGATGCTCGCCAGCGTGATAGTCTTAAGCCCGGTCCATAACAACAACAATCCTCCCAACCCGGAATATAGGGTTACCCATATCCGTACACGCTTTAGTGACCAGGGATTGTTGGACCAGATTGCGCGTAATGGCTCGTATGCCGATCGTGAATACACCTCGAAAGCTGCATAGATAACCCCAAAGATTGCAAAGAAGATGCCCGCCTTATAAATGTGCACGAGCTGGGGATGTATCAACGTTAGAAAGTATGACTGCTTACTGTAGAGGTCGGCGTTGGTGGGAATGAGCTTCAGGGGATGCAGGACAGCCGCCCCCAGCAACATGAAACATCCCGTAATAAGAAGAACGCTGGCGAATGAGATGACTACATCCAACAAGGGAGCACGCAACCACTTTCGACTGAGATCAATTGTGTGCTGATCCAGCGGCAATCTGTCTGGTCCGCCTTGCGTGAACCCGCTCGCACCCCATTTCTTCTCGCGAATCATGCTGACGTAGCCGGTGTAATCCTGCAAACCCCCGCCAACGGCCCCCATTAGTACTGCGATCTCAAGCCACACAGCGCGACTGGCGACATCCTGGTAGCTGGCGCTGACCCAGGGTTCGTATGCCGGCAGGTGTGGGACGATGGCGCCCCACAAAGCTGCCACCAAGTCCGGCTTTACAATCAAGACAGCAATCAGAATGAAAATGACCTTTAGGCCCAGGATGGCAAGTGAGACGCGTTCGATGATCTTGTAAGTCTGAACCAGCGAGAGCAGCATTGCGGCCAGGATTATTCCAGTAGCCCACAGGGGACGTCCCCAACTCGTTGAACCGCCAACGCCGGTGATCCAAATGCACAGACTACTCACGGCATCAGCAAGCGCGGCGATCCACAAGGGAAACGCAAGCACAACCACTAGCGCAATCAGGATCGGTACCCACCGCCGCGGACCCGGAAAGCGAGCCCAGGCTTGCAGCGGGTGCTCTCCCGCCAACACCAGGTGACGCGCTCCGGCGTAAACCATTACCGCTTTGCCGAGCACTGCCACCACGATAACCCAGAATAGGGCATAGCCGAAGGTAGCACCCGCGCGCGGGGCGAAGATCGTCTCCCCTGTGCCCACGGTCACAGATGCGATGATGGCGCCTGGTCCGAAGACACGCAGCAAACGCAACCAACCGCCTGAGAATTCTTCCGTAATGGCTGGATACTCGATTTTCGTGTGATTGCTTTCAGTCACAAGAGGGAAAATTTGTATATTGGGAAGGGTCATTTTTCCATTTCTCATTTGACATTTTTCATTGCGCAGTACAAGCACGATGGCCCAAACGCATCTAAACTCGACCAGCATCTGAGTGCTCTTTTATGTGTGCGCTTTCGTTGAAGGTTTCGGTGTCGCTTGCGCATGTGCAGCTTGCGCCTACCCGCACTTCGTATGCAAGCCTCCTCAAAATTCGATGGAATCCAAGGGCCCATTTTCCTTCGACTCTGTCGGGTAAAGGGTTTAGCATGCGCATATCCGTAAGAAGCTTGAGTCTTAAGCTTCGTGCAAGCTGTTAGGTAACGGCTGGAGACGATTGACGCGGGATTCGTTGAGTGGTTCAAGAGCCCCGGCAAGCCACAGCGCTAGATGGATTCCAGTTTGTGAAAGTCAGTTTTTCAAAGGAGCAAGTCATGAAGCTAAGAGATTACAAAGGGCAGAGGGGCGTTGTATTAGTCCTAGTGTTGATGACGCTGACGCTGTTCGGTGTAGTTGGTATCACTTTTACTTTGTACGCAGCCGACGCTCGGTGCATGCGTGACCCTAACGTTGAAGTGACTGACAACGGATGCACCAGAACGATCGGCCATACGAATGATAACAGGCCATAGCTCTGGAAGTTGCTTTGTCAAACGAGACAAAGAAGGCAAGTTCAAGGAGTCGGTTGACGTTGGCAGATCGCTTGCTGCAGACCGAAGAAGCAAGTCGAAGAATGTAGCGAAGCCTGGGTACGGGGACCAGGGGGGATCAGCCTAAGCGCACGACTAAGGAAGTACTCGCATCCTATTCGCATCCCAAAAGCAAAGGGCAGCGCCCTTGTTATCGAGCAACTACCCTAACCTGTTGATACCAATGGTGCACCCGGCATGATTCGAACATGCGACCCCCTGATTCGTAGTCAGGTACTCTATCCAACTGAGCTACGGGTGCCTGATTGAGGTGGAGTTTGAATATAAGGTTCGTATTTCAGAGTGTCAAGCGACCGAAAATAGTATGGGTTCGGTTTGGATAGTTGGGAAATGCCGCTCAATTACGGAACCGAGGAGCCGTAGCGACCGGGTAAGTACGCGCGCGACCACCTCGATAAAACTTTGTCTGTTTGAGTGCTATTGCAACAACCCGGTCGCTACCGCTCCTCGGTTCTGTGTCTGAGCGACGTTTCCGCTGGAGTGTGAAACTGAAGGAAGAGGGATCCACGAAATCACACGAAATATCACTAAACATCTCGCCTTATTTCGTGCCGTTTCGTGGATCGTCTTGTCTCACGCAGTACGTTTTAGAATTAGAGACCAAACACAAACTAGCGGGCATAGTAACCCGGGCGGGTGCGCGCGATGAGCTCCGGGTGGACAACTTCAACCCGTATCTCATGCCACTTGCCGTCGCGCGGCCGATCAGATGGTGCCTGATAAGCAACCGTGTAGAGAGTTCGCAAGTCGGCTGCCACTTCCGCATAAAGTCTCGCCATCTGATCCAAGCGATTGATGTCTGTCAGACGTCCGCCTGTTCGTTTGGCCAGACTCTCTAATCTCGTCCTGGCTGCCGAGTAAATGCCAGTGATATCCGGACCGGGCAAGGGCAAACGCTTAGGATCTCCGGACGGAAGCGCGAGAGGGTAGATAGTCACTCCCAAACGATCCGCTGAATTCAGCACCGTCGTCAGTTGGCTACTGGCTTCCGGATTTATTACCGAGAGTGCTTCCTCATCGGTCTGCGCTTTGGCAACAATGGCGCGATCCGCATTGCGCAATGCAGTGTCAAGTCCATCGGTTAGAACGACGATCGCTTTGCGTCGCTGGCCTTCTTTCTCCAGTTCCTTAAGCGCAAACTTCAACGCATCATAAAAATGAGTCTCGCCGGCACCTTCGGCCAGCTCGATAGCGTATGCAATCCGACTGCGGTTTACTGAAAAGTCTATGAGCTTCTTTGTCTTTGCGTTGAACTGTATAACTGCCACGCGGTCCTCGGGCGCGAGGGCATCGAGGAAACGTTGAGTGGCCAACTTCAACTGCGGTCGAAAGTTTACTGTCGATCCGGAAACGTCAAGGAGCAAGACCAAACTGAAAGGCGCATTGGTGGGTTCAAATTGGGAGATTGATTGCTTTACACCATCCTCATAGATGGCGAAGTCATTTCGCGTTAAGGAAGTAATGGCCCGCCCGGCCTGATCCACCACACCAACATTTAACTGCACCAGGGAGATGTTGGTGCGCACCACATCATCGGTTTCCTGGGCTGTAGCAACGTTCGTTAGCAGGAGCATTAGTGCTAGCGCGAGGCAAAATAGGCCGGGCTTTAACGTGATATTTGGAAAAATTCGAAACGGAATCATCTGGTATCGCCTACTGTCTTTTTGTGGAGTATGCCTGTCCCCGTTAACTTTTTGCAATCGAGGCTGCGAGTTGTGAGCAACCAGCTAACTTCGGACGCCGAAAGCGGCAGTCTAGTTGCTTTATGACTACGTTGAGCGAATTGTCACTTCGATGGGTCCTAATCTCGCATTCGTAAACAAAGTTGTTCGTATAGGGGGCGAAAAAAGGAAGACCGATCCACGAAATCACACGAAACATCACTAAACATTC
>DASSCG010000207.1:0-3851 GCA_035697925.1 Pyrinomonadaceae bacterium | reverse complement strand
TCTGATGGACCGCGCTTGTTGGCATCAATCTCATGGTTGAGTCGTCGCATCTCTTCGGTGGTAATCGAGTTACCTAGTTTACCTAACACTTCGCCCAGCGAGGGGACCCGCACTAATGAATCTTTTCGGACCAGATAGACTGCCTCGTAAGGAGGAAAGTAGTGGCGGTCATCTGCAAGTTGGACCAGATCCATGGCGTCGATTCTACCTTCTGTGGAATTTCCGGCAATCAAATCGACCTTGTTTGAGGCCAGCGCTATGTATGTGAGCGAAAGATCCATCTCACGTGGCTGCTCCGCAAATCTCAATCCATATGCCTTTGAAAAGCCCGGATATCCGTCCGCACGTGACATGAAATCCTGGCCGAAACCAGCCCGCCATCTACGCGCGTGAGGGGCCGCGTCCGAGATAGTCTTTAAGTTCAGTTTTCTTGCCTCAGCTCCGCGGACTAGGATAGCGAACGTGTTTTCAAAACCCAACGGGGCACTTACGTCAACATTGAATTTCTCCCCGTAGTCGTGCTTCACCCGTTCGTAAACAGCGCGAGGGTCGGTGATCGGCGTGTGCCGAAGTATGGCTGTGTATGCTGTGCCCGTATATTCGGGATAGAGATCGATTCGGGCGGCAAGCAGGGCGTCATGCGGAAGATTGCCACCCAGTTCAAACTGCCTTTCAACCGTTACGCCGCGCGCCTCGAGCATTTGGGCCACAATCTCTCCCAGCAGAATTGACTCGGTAAAATCCTTTGAGCCGACGACGGCTCGCGCGCCACCAGCTAGTGGCTGCGTTCCGGAACGTGCGGCCCGCCAACTCCCGTACGCACCGCCAATCACCACAAGAGCGATGATGACCAGAATCACCTTGCTTAATACTGACGACGGTTTCCTTTCAGTTTTCGCTTCAAGCGAAAAACGTTGCTCCAGCAATCCCAGCGAGAAGTCTGCAGCGAGGGCCATCAGTGCCGCCGGAAGAGCGCCCGCGAGCAAAAGATTTGTGTTTCCCACGTCGCGAAGTCCACGAAAGATGTAGACGCCGAGGCCGCCGGCGCCGACAGCTGATGCGATGGTGGCGACCCCAACACAGATCACCATGGCCACTCGGACTCCGGTCAGGATCACACTCATCGCCAAAGGCAGTTCGACTTGCCAAAGAATCTGCCGGTCTGTCATTCCCATTGCGACCGCTGCTTCGCGCACATTTCTGTCAACACCCAAAATTCCTGTGACTGTGTTGCGAATGATTGGCAATAGTGCGTATAGCACCAACGCGACGATAGCCGTCCGTGCACCAATGCCGCCGATAAAAGGCAAAGGAATAAGGAATCCAAACAAGGCAAGGCTGGGGACCGTCTGCATGACGTTAGCGATGCCTAAGACGGGGTTGCGCAGCGATTGCTTGCGCGTAAGCAGGATGCCAGTGGGAATTCCGATGGCCACCGCTATGAAAGTGGAGATCAAAACTAAAGCGAGATGCTGGCGCACAAGCGTTAGCATTTCGATCCAGTTTTGTTGCAGGAAGGTCCAGAAACTCATCTGGTTCCTCCAGACAGATCAGACCCAACATTGTGAAGTTGTAGCGTTTCGATGTAAGCGCGAGCGTGCTCTTCGGTTGAGTTGAGAAAATTCTCAGGCGTTTCAACTACGGCCAAGCGTCCCGCGTGCATGAGCGCAACGCGAGAACCAAGACGCAATGCTTCGCGCAAATCGTGCGTCACAAAAATGGCGCTCTTGTTGAGGCGCCTCGTGAGTTCGCCAAATTCCCGTTGGAGGTTGGCACGCCTCAAGGGATCGAGTGCCCCGAAGGGCTCATCCAGCAAGAGTAATGGAGGATCCGCCGCCAGCGCCCGGGCCACACCCACACGCTGACGTTGACCACCCGACAACTCACGGGGATATCGTTGCGAAAACTTATTGGGGTCCATCCCCACCAGGGAAAGCAGTTCCATGACCCGATCCTTAACGCGGGTGCTTTCCCAGCCCTCCAAAGAAGGCACGAGGCCGACGTTGCGTTCGACAGTGAAATGTGGAAAGAGGCCGGCCTCCTGAATCACATATCCAGTCCGACGTCGCAACTTAATTGGATCCCAATCGGTGGTTGCTTTGCCTTCAATTAAGACCCGCCCGGATGTGGGTGTCAGTAGACGATTGACTAGTTTGAGTGTGGTTGTCTTGCCGCATCCTGATTCGCCCAGCAAGACGAGAATCTCGCCTTGTTCAACTCTTAGATCCAAATCCGAAATAATTGGCGCAGGGAGTGAGGGAACGGAATAACTTACTTTGCGAAACTCTACGAGCGGGTTGTTATCAACTCCGGTCATCGCTTTGGACACGAATTACTAATAGAAGCAAGCTAAAGCGGCGGTGTGAATTATATAGAGTAGGCGAAGAAACACTTTTAACGTACGAGCCTCGAGACGCTGAATCGTCGTCTAGACAGCGAGCAAGAGATTGCTGCTAAAACGCTGCTGCGAATCCAGCCATGTCTGCTCTCGCTTAAACCCGGTTTGTAACGCCAACTTGTCGATATCATGAAGATCGTATTTGTAGGAGTTTTCGGTATGAATGCGCTCGCCGGCCTTAAAGTGAATCTGAAGGCCAAGTTTTTGAATGGTTACCGTCTGTGGCACCGTACTCTCAAGGTAGATCTCAACACGACCAATTTCTTCGTTATAAAAAGCGTCATGCTTGAAGGCGTGAAGATTAAAGTCTCCATCCAGCTCTCGATTAACGCGAGCCAGAAGATTCAAGTTAAAGGCAGCTGTAACCCCGAGAGCATCATCGTAAGCGGGCTCAAGCAGGCGACGATCTTTCTTTAGGTCCGCCCCCAGCAGAAGCGCATCACCTTCGCCAAGCACACGGCGTAAAGCTCGCAGAAACGCGGGCGCTTCGTCGCGGCCAAAGTTGCTGATGTTTGAACCAAGAAAAAGTGCGAGAGTACGTCCACGTTTCTTAGCGCTCAGAGCCGCCAGGCTATCAAAGTAGTCCGCTGCATAAGCTTCAATGCGAAGACGCGGAAAGGACTGCAAAAGGATCCGCGAGCTGCTTTCTAAGGCGGATGCAGAAATGTCGACTGGTATGAAAAGCAGATCTCGTTGCTGACTGAGTAGCGCTTCAACAATCAACTTAGTCTTGGAAGCACTGCCACTTCCCATCTCCAGCAGCGTCTTGTATCCATCAACGGCGTTTACAATCTCACCCGCATACCTTTCGATTATTTCGTTTTCGGCCCGGGTGAGGTAATACTCGGGCAAGAGGCAGATTGCATCGAAGAGAAGGGAACCCAGCTCATCGTAGAAATATTTGGGCAGGAGTCTTTTGGGTTCAGAGGACAAACCCTTGCGCACGTCATCCGGAAAACCCGCCGATGGATCTTGCTTAACAAGGTTGTGAATTACCAGCCTGTCTTCGCCAATTTGGACCGGTTTTGTTTGCGCCAACTGCTCTCCTCGTTTTTAAAGCTTTGGACCGGGATTGCAAAGCCAGTCTTGATGGTGGTTTAGGGGTGAGAGCATCATAACTGATCAGGCTCCATTAAGTAACTCCAGAGCCAGGTAATGGGTTATTTACAGTGGCTTTTGTACGAAGATCGAAGGCCACGGAATGAAGCGATTAGTCTCGGCAGTTATCTGCGGATTCGCAATAACATTTTGCTATGGCGTTCCGGCAAGTATGCTATCGCGTGTTCTTTCGCGTTACCCTGACAGTGAGGCTTTACGCTGGCTGTTGTACTTCCCTGTTGGATGGCCGAGACTTATTCTGCAACGCCTAGTTCCTTCCAACGCATTCCCGTTTGGGAGGGAGACTCTACCGCTCTGCTGGTCTTCATATTTAGCGCAAATATAGCTCTCTACG
>DASSCG010000206.1:0-10709 GCA_035697925.1 Pyrinomonadaceae bacterium | reverse complement strand
AGGAATGCGATGGCCAAGTCCAAATCTCTGTAGCTTCCAACTGGGGTGTAGAAGTGAAAGACAAAGGCGGCCAGGCAAAGCGATGCGAAGTGCAATGCGAAAGGCGCGCGACCACCTTGTTTGAAAAGCACAAAGAAGCCGACAAAGAGATAAACGAGACCTATTAAATTGATGTAGAGATCTCGTGGGGTCCACTTATGCGTGGCATCCAGACCGTCGATGTCTGCAAAGTAGAGCCGGCTCTCTTCTGGATAGGATGGGCGCTCGATGAGATAGTGAATTTGCCCGCCGACTCGGGCTTGATCCAAATAGATTTGCACATCCTTCGCGTGACCGATTTCGTCGCGCGTTACGCCATCGAGGCTGACCGCAATCAAGCGATCGCCTGGCAGGATCCAGGCTCTGGCGCCGGAAGAGTTAGGTTCAACAGTATCAGCCTGAATTCCCTGGTGGGTGTCGACCCACCTAACGCCATCCCAAGGCGGTGTTTCTCGGCGTGAGCGCTGAGCAAAGTTCAGCACCCCGGCGGCGACGAGCATCGCCGCCCCGATTAGGACGATCCAAGTTCCAGTTGTGAGAACTGATCTTTTCACAGTTTCAAACTTCCGGGTCCTGCCTAGACCTCCGATCCCGAGTTGGAAAAGCAAGGTATGTTCCTAAGGCCGAAACATACCCACGATCAAAGAAGCCCGTACACCGACTACCCTCGAAACCCAGTGCGCTTTTCAATTACATTGAATGTATCGTCGTTCGGTCGCTCCGAACTGCCGAGGCGAGCAAAATGCCCAGTTTTTAGACGCAACTCGGCTTAATTCATTATTTCGTAGTTTTCCATGATTTTGGAAAAACGCGGTCAGGTGGGTTAAATCGAAAGGGGGAGTAAGATCCAACGACAGGGGCGCTCAAGGCTGCCTCAAATCCAACCCCCTATCTTCTAAAACCTGACGGAAATGCCACCTCGAACGGAACGCCGGCCGCTCAGAAGTTGCGTAAGTACCTCGGTATTTTCCGTAGTCGTCTGAACGTCTAGTAAGTTTCGAGCATCGAGCACGGCCTCGGCCCTCACGGGTAAACCGAAACTCGGTAAGTCCTGCGTAATTTGAATGCTCAACGACGGATCATAAACTCCCAATCTTCCCGCAAATGGGTCGATGGCAAAAACAGTCGCATCTGGAGAGAAACGCAGAACTGTGCGCACGCGGGTTCCGGTATCAAATACCGCTCCCAGTTGCAGCGCGCCTGTCTGGAAAAATCCATTGGTGAAGATTTCGCCGGGATCTGAAAATCCGAGAGGAGACAATCGTTGTCCCTGACCAAAGGAATACCCCGCCGATGCAGTCCAATGACGGCTTAACCGGCGTGTGTAAACCACGCGCACTCCCTTTGAGTTTCCTTCCTGGTTAGCGACATTCATCAAAGCGTCCCCGGCTGGTCCAGAAAAAGCTGACAAGGGGGTATTTAGAAAACCGACCCCGCGTCCGGAGGTGCTATCAAAGAACGCTGTGGCCTCAACGTTTGAATTGTTGTCGAGAACGCGCTCCACGCCGAATTCGAGGCGATGGCTACGCTCCATCACCGCCTGCCCGTCGATGTAAGCAATTGGTCGATTTGCCGCCTCTGTAAACACCACTTGTGTGCCTTCAAATCCAGCCACGCTCTGGATGTTTTCTTCGCCACCTGCCGGAGAAAAAGCCGCCTTAAAACGTGTTCGCTCATCGGCATCAAACTGAAGGCCCAGTCGGGGCGTTAGCGAAGTCGCACCCCCGGCCCCAATGAATCGCGAATAATCTAAACCCAGCACGATCACTATGCCGTCCCTGACAATCCACTCATCCACAGCTCGTACTGAAAACTGTCCCGCAGGTCTGTCTTCAACAGAGCCCGAGAGCAACGGCGCATTCAAGCGCATGCCACCAACGCTCATTCCAAGATGGTGACGTTCGCCAATGCGGATCCGACTGCTTGCTTCAAGTCGCTCTGGCGCATTCGCTCCTAATCCAGTTTGTCCGGCAAAGATCAGTTCAACGTTGTCAGAGGTGGGCGCAGAAACTGCGAAGTTGAGGCCAAGGTAAGCGTGACCGTAAGGATTATCAGCGAAGTAAGATTCAACAACTCCAGTGGCACGAGGGCCGGAACCGCCTGAAGAAGTAACCTCAGTAGCTTGGATAGCCGTCGCCTCAGAGCTGTCACTGGTTGTGTTCTCTATCCCCAGTGCGGCCTTGATGTCTTCGTCTTCGCCTTCCTGTGCTTGGAAAATCGATCGACGTGTTTGAGCCGAACGCAAGATCCATCGGACATCATCTCGATCCTTGCGTCGTTCCGGTAGAGTTTTTCCTGATCCAATGGGCTCCAAATTGAAGCGGTAAACCAGCTCCTGAGATGCGCGCACTTCGACTGACGCAAACGCAACGGCGTTGAAGCCGTCGGCAATCGCTCTGATGGCGTAACGTCCAGGTAGAATCTTTGCGGAAAAGCGACCGTCTGAACCGGTTCGAGTTTGCTTAATAACCTCGTTCGCGCCGTCCTTGAGTAAAGAGACGAGCGCTCCAGCGAGGGGCTTTCCCTCATTGTCCTTGACTGAGCCAGTTATTGTGGCGAGGGCGACCTTGCCTGCGAATGCGTGAGGAGCGGAAACGGAAACCAGCGAACAGAAAAGAACCAGACTTAAAACTCTACCAAATCCTCTTCTCATGGTTGCAGGACCTCCTAGCGCAAACTCCCGCCAGGGAGCGTTTGGGACAAGGGACGCCATCTTTTTGGTCTGCTCAATTGGAAAGGGCCTCATTGAAGACGCCAACATAACAACAAACAATCAAATGGTGCTTCAAGGAGGCGAAACCGATTCTGGTTAGGAGACTTTACCAGAACCACTGAATGACGCTCATTCTCTGCCAATCTTTGAAGATCTGTCAAGCAAATAGGCCTGTATCGGCCCTGTTTGCCGCCCGTTTTCCCCCATGTTAGGATGCCAACTCGAGGCTCCCAAACCGGCTATTTCGGGTTCGCCAGTTTTGGTTATTACGAAACATGATCGACGACGTACATTCAACGAAACTTCCCAATGGCATAACGGTATTGTCCGAACACATGCCCGGACTCCGCTCGGTTACGGCCGGAGTTTGGGTCCGGCGAGGCTCACGCCATGAAATTGCCCGTCTAAACGGCATCTGCCACTTCATTGAACACTCGGTTTTCAAGGGTACTGAACGTCGTTCTGCTCGGGATATTGCGGTCGAATCGGACCGCTTGGGGGGTCAGTTTGACGCTTACACCACCCATGAGATGACTGGCTTCGCCCTAAAGGTTGCGGACAGCCGTTTGCCGGAGGCCTTCGACCTTCTAGCCGACCTTGTTTCAGGGCCTCGATTTGACCAGGAAGACCTCGAGCGCGAGCAAAAAGTCGTTCTCGAAGAGATGAAGATGGTCGAAGACACGCCTGATGAGTTGCTCGGCGAGCTCTTCAACGCCGCATATTTCCCCAACCAACCTCTAGGACGGCCAATTGAAGGGACGGAAGATACAGTTTCATCATTCGATCACGCCACAACTTCTGAGTTTCACGCCCGAGAGTTCGCGGCGCAAAACCTTGTTGTGGCCGCTGCCGGAAACGTAGAGCACGCCAGACTGGTAGAGATGGTCGAGCGTGGATTCGCTCGAACCAGGCCGAGCACCAATGGGGGACCGGGTTCCCAGGCTGAATCGGAGTCATCTCCATCGCCCGCAGCCCCAATTCTGATCGAGCAGAAGAAAGAGCTCGAGCAAGCGCATCTGATTATTGCAGCGCCCTGGCCTAATGCTCGAAGTGAAAACCGGTATGCGGCAAGTCTTCTGGCAACGGTAATAGGAGGCGGCACGTCAAGCCGGCTTTGGCAAAAGGTCCGTGAGGAACGGGGACTCGCCTATTCAGTTGGCGCCGGCGGCAGCACGTTTTCCGATGTTGGAGTATTTACAATCTACGCTGGCACCTCACCTGGACATCTCGACGAGGTTCTTGACCTGTCACTGCAGGAATTGCGGCGCGCGGTCAATGAAAGCGTTTCTCCCGCAGAACTAAAGCTCGCTAAGGAGCAAGCGATATCATCAATCCTGCTCGGCCTTGAGTCTTCCAGTTCGCGCGCGAGCGCGCTGGCTCGCCAGGAAATTATCCACCACCGAAGAATCTCACCAGACGAAGTAGTGAAGTTGATCGAGGCCGTAGATGTTGAGGAAATGCAGGAAGTGGCGCGAACTTTCTTCACAACGGAGAATTTGGCGCTCGGTGCGTTGGGCAACCTTAACGGCTTCCAGGTAGATCGTTCACGCCTTGAGATCTGACTCGAAACCTGACGCCGTCAGATACAAGATCAACCTTCACACAAAGCTCTATACGACCCCGTAGCCGTTTGCCTCGTTAAATGATAATCTCTGGTTTCGTTTCTCGGTGAATCAGAGTCCTTTAACATGAAACTTACCGTTCTCGGCAGCGGCTCAACTGGAAATGCGGTTCTGATCGTTGCGGGTGAAACTCGCGTTCTGGTGGACGCGGGATTAAGCGCGAAAGAAATTGCTCGCCGTCTTGCGCTCGTCGGCGAAGATGTACAGCGTCTCGATGGAGTTTTAGTCACACACGAACATGGAGATCATGCAGGCGGGCTGCGAGTCTTGCTTCGGTCAGTAGATTGCCCCGTTTATATCTCCGCCCAGACTTGCGAGGCCTACATCAGTGAGCGAGAGAACGTCACCAACGAAGAGCCTCGCAAACGAGCCGCCGCACTGAGTGATCGCGTAGAGCCAATCGAATCAAGCAAGGATTTTCGGATTGGCGAGATCGACTTTCATCCTTTTACCATCCCTCACGACGCCGTCGATAACTTTGGGTTCACCGCCACTCATCAGGGTGTAAAGATAGCAACGCTGATGGATTTCGGCCATATAACCACCCTGATTACCGAGCAGTTACGCGGATGCGCTGCAATTCTGATTGAATCCAATCATAGTCGGGACATGCTGAAAGCCTGTGACTCCTACCCCTGGGAGCTTAAGCAGCGAATACTTTCTCGTCTCGGTCACCTTTCCAACGAAGACATAGCTGACTGGCTGCGGGACGGTTTTGATGGAGTCGCCGACTACATTGTGCTGACTCACCTGTCGCAACGTGCCAATAATCCATACCTCGCCAAGATCTCAGCTGAAGTTGCGCTGCAAGAGCGCTCACCGCTATTTCACTCCGACACCCAAATTAGCCTTTCGTTATCGAAGGAGCCAACACCCTGGATCGAGGTGTGAGGAGCGAATGGCGGATGAACATCGCAACTTAAAATGGCAGCGCCAGGTGGTAAATTCCTACCTTCGACAACAACCCTTTCGTTCAGTCTGCTTAGCGCAATTATTCTTCGTAGCCATGCTCTCACTGTCGGCGACAGCCTGCGGTTTGAACACTGAACGTCGCGGCATTCCGGCAGAGGTTGAAGCTTCAATTAATTCCGTTAGCAATGATATTGCCACCGCCCGCTATGAGAAGATCTACAACGAGAGTTCTGAGCTTTGGCGCCAGGACGCGACTCTTGAGCAATCGGTTTCAGCTTTTAAGACGTTGGAGGCAAAACTAGGCAAAGTAGAGAGTCGAACAGTTCATTCCGCGACGGAGCAACATAATTCTGGCGGGCCTTTAAAAGGCGATGTATTTATCATCACCTACCAGACAAAGTTTGAAAAAGCTCCCGGAATGGAAACCTTCACGTTAGTCAAACGTGACAACCATTGGCTGTTGGCGCGATATTTCGTAAATTCAACGGCCCTAAAATAAGTTTCGAGTTCCGGGTTTCAAGTTCCAGTTTAAGACAGTCTTCTGTTTTACAAACTCGAAACGCGGAACACGAAACTCGAAACTCTTTCAGCTATGATCGAACGATACACATTACCCGAGATGGGCGAGCTCTGGTCGGAAAGGAATAAGTTCCAGAAGTGGTGGGACGTAGAGCTGGCCGTATGCGAAGTTCACGCGGAGATGGGCACAATCCCGCGCGAGGCCCTCGCGGAGATTAAATCGCGCGGTAGCTTCACAGTAGATCGCATCAATGAAATTGAGAAAACTACGAACCACGACGTAATTGCCTTTACTACAAACCTGGCCGAATCGATTGGCCCGGCGTCTCGCTTCGTTCATTACGGACTCACGTCGTCAGATGTGGTTGATACTGCGAACGCACTTTTATTGCGCGATGCGTGCGATATCTTGCTCAAGAAGATTGATTCTCTGATGACCGTCCTGAAACGACGGGCTTTAGAGTTTAAGAACACCCTACAAGTAGGCCGCACTCACGGCATTCACGCCGAACCAACTTCATTCGGCATGACTTTCGCTCTTTGGCACGACGAGTTGCGTCGTAATCGGGATCGCCTCACGCGTGCGCGGGAAATCGTGGCAGTGGGAAAGATCAGCGGAGCGGTTGGGGCTTTCGCTCATTTGGATCCCGTGGTCGAGGAAAGGGTTTGTGCACGATTAGGTCTGCAACCGGCACCAATCTCCACACAGATCATCCAGCGGGATCGCTATGCCGAATTCCTTTGCACACTTGCCATCATTGCGTCGTCTTTAGACAAGTTTGCGTTGAATGTCAGGCACTGGCAACGCACCGAAGTGCGCGAAGCGCAGGAGAAATTCACTGTCGGGCAAAAAGGCTCGAGCGCCATGCCTCACAAGCGTAATCCGATCATCTCCGAACGCATTTGCGGGATTGCTCGAATTGTCAGGGCAAACTCTCTTGTTGGCCTGGAAAACGTGGCCCTGTGGCATGAACGCGATATTTCGCACTCCTCAGCAGAGCGCGTGGTATTGCCGGATTCCAGCATTGCCCTCGATTACATTTTGCAGAAAGCAACCGCATTAATTGAGGGGCTGGTAGTTTATCCGGATCGCATGTTGGAAAACTTGAGGGCGACAAGAGGATTGATCTTCAGCGGTCAATTGCTGCTCGCGCTTACCCGAAAAGGAGTTTCACGCGAACAAGCATATGAATGGGCACAGCGAAACGCCATGAGAGTGTGGGACGAAGGTGAGGACTTTCAAACCCTCGTTAAGGCGGACGCGGACATCGCAAGGCACCTGTCAACTGAGGAGATTGAACAAGCTTTTTCGCCCAACAGTTATTTGAAAAACGTAGATGCGGTCTTTGAACGCGTTTTTCGATCGCACTAACGATGGATTCATTATTTGACTGCGATGTGTTGAGCGTCCTGAGGTTTACTTGACGATTTTTTCAGCAAAGTTCCCGACAATGGGCAACTTGAACATCTGGCCTTGATAAGCTTTATAAGCTGCGTAGATCAAGCCTCCGAACATCGCCAGAAAGAATGCAAAGAAAAGCACCGTGTTGATGATCCACATCAGCACACCCAAGACGTCTGAGACCGCGGTAAGGATCATGCCGAAGATGATTAAGACTATCCAGACCACCATGAAAACAGCGCCAATCCCGACTGAGTAAATTACCGACTGAATCCCGTGAAACTTAACGAACTTGTTTTCTTTCTCAATCAGGAAGTTGACCAGGCCCAAAACTCCGATAATGTAGCCAAGGGCAGCGGCCACATTCGCATCCAAGCCAATCGCCGATTTGCCAGTAGCTGAATAGTTTTCCATGTGAAGAGCATCTCCTCCTGAGCAAAGTTATTGGTTCTAAGGATTGAAATTTCTGACGTAAGACATGTCTATCTAAGACAAACGCTCAATACGGCCCCGCGCCTTTTCAAGACGCAGGGCATTAGAGGCATCGCCTCGCAATTTGTCAAGAGACTGTTTACTGAAGAGGAGCGGTTAGTACCTTTAACAAAGCTACTTTAAGTTGGAGAAAGCGGCCTGCGTCGCTACACATCGTCCAATATATTGTCTAGTATGTCGTCGGGAGCAGGAACACAATGAAAGCTAAGGTCTTTGTGAATCTTAAACCGGGGGTACTAGATCCCCAGGGTAAGGCGATTCACCATTCGGTCGAGCTACTCGGCTACAGTGGTGTATCTGACATTCGGCAGGGGAAATACTTCGAAATTGGGCTCGACAGTGCTCTTGGTAAGGCCGCCGCTTTCGAGTCAGTATCACGTATGGCCCGCGAGGTCTTATCAAATCCAATCATCGAAGATTTCAGCGTGGAGATTGAGTCGTGAAGTTTGGGGTCATAGTATTTCCGGGTTCGAATTGCGATCACGACGCCTATCACGTGATCTCAAAGCACGTTGGTCAGCCGGTAGACTTTATTTGGCATCGCGATACGGATCTTAGTACGTACGACGCAGTAATAATCCCCGGTGGTTTTTCGTATGGTGATTATCTTCGTGCGGGGGCGCTTGCTCGCTTCTCTCCGGTGATGACTTCGCTGAAAAAGTTCGCCCAGAGCGGTCGTTTCGTACTCGGAATATGCAACGGCTTTCAGATCCTTTGTGAAGCAGGGTTGCTGCCGGGAGCCCTAATCCGCAACCGTAATCTCCACTTTATTTGTGAACATGTTTACGTTCGGGTGGAAACTACTGACACTCCTTTCACCAACGAACTTGAACGTGGCTCAGTGCTCAAGCTCCCTATCGCGCATGCCGAAGGAAACTACATTTGTGACGACGAAACGTTTGCCGGACTCAAACAAGAGGATCGCATCATTCTTCGTTATTGCGACGCGACGGGCAGAATCACCGACGGCGCGAATCCCAATGGCTCACGAGACAACATAGCCGGAATCTGCAATCAACAACGAAACGTGTTTGGCCTGATGCCACATCCCGAGCGCGCCTGCGAAGATCTGCTTGGCTCGAGCGATGGTCGCGGCATCTTTCGTTCGCTGGCTGCTACGCTCGCGGCAGTTGCCTAGCGCTGATGACTACATACCTATTCCCATAAAAAGAAATCGGAGGAGACATCGCATGAAACGCAGCTCAGGCTGGCTTGCCGTTGGACTTCTACTCTTCGTCGTTCTTGCTTGTAACTTAGGAAAGAAGTCATCCAACGTATCGACGAATCGCAGCACCTCCGACACTTCTCCAGCAAACGCAACCTCCACTGGCGCTATTGAAGAACTCCACATGGCCAAAGACGATGGCACAGGTAGTCCGGGTGATGAGACAAATGCGTTTAGCCCGGGAGACCGGACGATTCACTGTGTTGCGAAGTTGGCTAACGCCAAGTCCGGAACCAAGATGAAGTTTTCATGGTTCATTGTTGATGCCGATGGTGCTAAGAATGAAAAGATTAAGGACATCGACTACACAACTCGCTCCCTTGAAAATGTTGTTCACGGGCATCTAACCTTGCCGCAGGATTGGCCCACCGGTAAGTATCGGGTCGACGTCTATGTTAATGACAATCTCGAGGAGACGGCACAATATGCGGTGCGGTGACATGAGATCTAAGAGCTCAAATCTCAGATCTCAGATCTCAGAAGAATCTGAAATCTCAGATCTCAAATTTCAAATCTTCGCTCTTCTTGAACATTCGCTGCTCTTGAACCTATGAAACGTATCCTACCCTTTCTAATCATTCTGGTGGTTCTGGCTGTCGCGCTCGGCGCTGGTTGGTACCTTACCCGCTCTGCTAAGGATTCAGCACAATCGCCTAACGCTGTTTCCATCAATAACTCTGCTCCAGCTTCACCGACGCCGGTAGCGAAGGTGACTAATTCCGCAGATCCGGGGGCTCAGCCACCCCACGCCATTGGGCCGGAGAACGCGCCTGCAGTTCTGGAAGAGTTTGGTGATTTCGAGTGCCCGCCCTGCGGTTTGTTGCATCCAGTTTTGAAGACCATGGAGAAGGAGTTTGGTCCGCGTCTGCGCGTCGTCTTTCGTGAATTCCCGCTTGTGCCGACACACCCTCACGCCTTGGCGGCCGCGCGTTCAGCCGAAGCCGCTGGCCTGCAGGGAAAATTTTGGGAGATGCACGATCTGTTATTTGAGAATCAACGCACTTGGCACGAACAGTTTGATGCGCGTCCAACTTTCGAAGGCTACGCCCAGAAGCTGGGTCTCGATATGGAGCGTTTTAGACGGGACGTCAGTAGCCAAGTGGTCGAGCAGAGAATTTTCCTGGACGGGAAGCGCGCTCATGGCCTTGGCGTTAAAGGAACACCCACAGTCTTCCTGAATGGTCGCGAGGTGCCATTTGAATCTCTGGCCCCGGAGAAGCTTCGAGTTCTAATCAACGTTGAACTCGCGAGCACCGGTAAATGAAGACGAAGAGCTCCAGAACCACGGCGTGGCAGAAAATCTCGAAGCAAGTGTCCCCAAGCGCAAGGTCGCAATCCTTTACGGCCTGATCGCTTTCATCTCACTCGCGGGATTAGCTGATTCCATCTATCTCACAATCGAGCACATTTCCGGACGAAGCGTAAAGTGCACTATCGTAAGCGGGTGTTCTGAAGTACTCAGCAGTCCTTACGCCACGGTCGGCGGAATTCCTCTCGCACTGATCGGCGCTGCCGCCTATTTCTCAGTCTTCAGCCTCGCAACTCTCGCCGCTTTCGAATATAAACTTGCGGGAACTTTGCTCACACTCCTCGTGGCATTAATGTTCCTGACAACACTATGGCTGTTTTACCTGCAAGCATTTGTAATTGGGCACTTCTGCCAGTTCTGTCTCTTGTCAGCCCTGGTGACTACGATCCTAATCGTGCTGGTCTTAATAGCTCGAAAGTTTCAAACGTCACGGCCCTCAACATTGGGCTGATACAATTTCCGCGAACGTGATTCCC
>DASSCG010000205.1:0-8948 GCA_035697925.1 Pyrinomonadaceae bacterium | reverse complement strand
GGCTGTCCCGATTGCAATCCTGACGAATGCCTTGCGAGTTAGCGGTACTGGTGTGCTCGCTCACTATTACGGAACGGAAGTCGCTGACGGCTTTTTCCACTCCTTCTCAGGCTGGGTGATCTACATTGCCGCTTTTCTTCTCCTTTTCGGCGTTGGGTGGGTTCTGGACCGCTTCAGGCCAGCTCCTGAGAAAGAGTTGGTGCCCACATCTTCTAGTGACGCCACAGTCACGACTGATGAGCGATCGGGAGTTGTCGCCGGCGCAGGGAGCACGGCGACTCCGGTGATTCAAGTGGAAGGGACTGATTAGATGAAAACCTCTTGGCGCTTTGCGTTGTTGCTTATCTTGATTCTCGTCGGTGGGGTGGTTGTGAACGCCTGGGAGTATCTGGGGGAAGCTACCGTTGCCCGCAAGGAACTAAAAGAATTTCCGAAAGAACTTGGGGAATGGCAGCAGGTTGGTCCCGACCAACGCTTTGACGCCGCCACTCTAAGCGTTTTGCGTGCGAGCGATTATCTGATGCGTACCTATCGGAGCACCACTGGTAAAGGTGGCAATCTTTACGTTGGTTACTACGTAAGTCAAAAAGATGGCGCTACGTATCACAGCCCCTTGAATTGCTTGCCAGGATCCGGATGGACAATGTCGTCCCCTGGCACGATTACTATCACACCAAAGGGAAGACCATCGTTCGAAGCCAACAAGTACATTATTGAAAATGGTGGAGCGAAAGAACTGCTGGTCTATTGGTATCAGGGACGTGGACGGGCTGTCGCCAGCGAGTACTGGGGCAAGGTTTATACCGTAATCGATAGCGTCAGACTGCGCAGATCTGACGGCGCAATGGTTAGGGTGATGGTTCCGGTTGGGAACTCTGAAGACGAAGCGCTGAAGGCCGCGACTGAGCTGGCTGCTAGTGCATCGCCGGCGCTTCCCGATTACATTCCGGATTGATCAAGCAACAAAACCGCGACCGATCTCGGCTCGAGCGCAGTGAAGTTTTAGGAAATTTAATGGAGTTGGGCTTTTTCTTAGATAACTCACCAATGCGAGCCATCTGAGGCGTTGCCCGCCTGAGATGGACTAACAAAGTGAGAATGACGCGAACAGATACCCTGCTTCGCGATGGAGTGAAGATAGAATGAAAATGAAGTGCCGCATAAAGTACGCAACCCTCCTGTCTCTTCTCATAGCATCCGTTCTCGCATTCAGTGGGTGCACAAATCCCGAAAAAGCCAAGGCTGAGCATCTCAGCAGGGGAGACGCTTACCTGAAGGAAGGCAAGTTTCAGGAAGCCTCCATTGAATACCGCAACGCGATTCAAATCGATGACAACCTAGCCGCTGCACACTGGGGTTTGGCCCAGGCTTACGAAGGTCTTCAACGTGCTCAGGAAGCCTTTGATGAACTGAGGAGAACGACTCAGCTCGATCCAAATAACCTTGATGCCAGAGCAAAGCTCGGCACGATCTATCTGGCGTCGAGCAGAGGTAAGCCGGAGCCGATTGCGGAAGCCGACCGTCTTGCTGACGAGATATTGCAGAAGGATCCGAACCATATCGAAGGTCACATTCTGAAAGCGGGTGCTCAGTTTGCACAGAACAAGCCAGATGAGGCGCGGGCCAGTCTAATTCGTGCCGTGGAAATCGACCCGAAACGTATCGAGTCGCATATGAGTTTGGCGCGGTTCTATATCGTTACTAAGGACCAGGCTAAAGCGGAGGAGACATTTAAACGCGCACTATCTATCAACAATAACTCTGCCTTAACTCACACTGAGTATGGGAAGTTCCTCATACAAAATAACCGTATGCCTGAAGGTGAGGCTGAGTTGCAAAAGGCAGTTGAAGTAGAGCCATCGAACCGCAGTTCTCGCTTGGTACTCGCCAGTTTTTACCTCGTAAATAAACGCCTGGATAAAGCTGAGGAAGCTTATAAAGCGCTAGCTGATTTGGACAAGGACAAACCGGAAGGCAGAGCAGTTCTGGCTGACTACTATTCAGCGGCCAACCGTTTAGATGAGGCCATCAGCCTATACCAGGACATCCTCAACAAGAACCCCGAATACAAGCAGGGTCATTACCGGCTGAGCGAAATAATGCTCACGAAGGGTGACACACAAGGCGCCTCTGCGCAGATAGATAACGTGCTGAAGAAAGATCCTGCTGACAGGCAGGCGCTGCTTTTGCGTGCGAGAATCAGAGCGCGTAATGGTCAAGCCGAGGATCTCAAAGCGGCTATTGAGGATTTGAAAGAGGTCTTGAAACAAGAACCCAACTCGAAGGTTGGGCTATATTTCATGGCCCAGACTAATTTCAACCTCGGTTTAATCGACCAGGCTCGCGTGTTTGCCGGTGATTTGGAACGAAACTATCCGGATTATCTGCCGGCTAAATTGATGCAATTGCAGATAGCCCTGGGGAGCCGTGACCCCAAAGCAGCGATCACTCAGGCTAGTGACTTGCTCGAACGAGTAGAAAAGACTGCGCCAGACCGGGACCAGACTCCACAAATGCTTGCCGAAGTGAAAGCCAAGGCATTTCTATCGCGGGGTGCCGCTCAAACGCAGCTGGGTAATAGAGCAGCCGCCCGAGCGGACTTTAATAGCGCACGTGACATCCTTCCAACTAGCACGGATAGCTACATTAATTTAGCCGCGCTCGAGATGTCCGAGAATAAATCGGAGGAAGCGATTGCGCTGTACGAGAAAGCTCTATCCATTTCTGCTACAGAATTCAATGCTTTGGATGGACTAACCAAAGTCTATGCGGCACGCAAGGAGCTGGATAAAGCTCATGCCCGCATCGATCAGGTGTTGACCTCTTATCCGAATAACGCTTCGCTGCATTATTTGAAAGGCCAGGTTTATGGATTTGAGCGAAATGCACAAGGAGCCGAGGCCGAACTGAGAAAAACGTTGGAACTGGATTCGAACTACGTCAATGCGTATTCCGCACTCGGCGCCTTATTTATTAATACGAAGCAGGAAGATCGAGCCATTGCCGAGTTCCAAAGGCTTGTGGAGAAGCGTCCCGACAATTCGGCTGCATATACAATGATCGGCATGCTTTATGACTCTCGCCAAGACCATAAAACCTCCATCGATTACTACCGGAAGGCCCTCGAGCGCGATCAGGGCGCAATAATTGCTGCGAATAATCTGGCTTGGCTCTACGCAGTTCAAAGCGACAGTAATCCCGATGCCGCAGCCCACCTCGATGAAGCGGTGAGACTAGCTCAGGGCGTGGTGCAGAAGAACCCGCAGGTCGCCGGATTCGTCGACACGCTCGGATGGGTTTACTACAAAAAGGGCTTGAGCGACGCTGCTGTGGAGCAATTACAAAAGGCCGTCGCTTTAGATGAAGCAGCTGCCAATAAGGCCAAGAGTTCCCCGAGCCCAACCTATCGTTATCACCTGGGCATGGCGCTTAAAGCCAAGGGGGACAAGGAAGGCGCCAAGCGGGAACTCGGAGTGGCATTACGGCTCGCCGACAAAGTTCCTTTTCGAGATGCAGAGGAAGCACGAAAAGCCTTAGCCACACTTTAGTGATCGGTTGTACTGCGACGGCCCAACCGCAACGAAATTGGATCGAACTGGAAATAGGAGTGCAGCATGAGTTTAGAATTCCGCAATCGAAAGCCAAGTGAATATGCGAAGATCCTTTGGAAGCGAAAATGGTTGATTGTGCTTCCGGCGATTGCAGTGGCCACCGCGGTTGCCTGGGTGGTCTATCGTCTGCCCGACGTCTACGAATCCTCCACTCTGATCGTCGTCAGACCGTCAACGCTTCCCCAGTCAGCCGTTCCCACCATGGGAGAAGACACAATCACGCGCCAGTTGAGCGGCATCGCGCAGGTGGTTACTAGTCGCAGCTCACTTGAGCCGTTAGTAGAAAAGTATGACCTATACAAGCCCGAGAGAATGCGCGGAGAACCGATGGAAGTGATCATCGATAAGATTCGCCGTGACATCAATGTCGAGGTCAACACCAGTCGTAACGATATTACAAATGGTTTCAATATCAGTTTTAGAGGTCGAAACCCAAAAACTACCCAAGCGGTGACCGCGGAACTGGCGAGCAAGTACATTAACGAACAGACCAAGAACACGATTAATTCTAGTACCTCAGCTAAGCAGTTCTTTGATCAACAGGTCAGTCAGGCCAAAGAGGATCTAGATGCGGTAGACAAACAGCGTGGCGAGTTCCTGCAGTCGAACGTGAACGTTCTTCCTTCCGGAGCATCATCCCTAGTCGGACAACTCACGGGACTGCGGGAGCAGCAGAAAGCCTATATCGCCGAAATTGGACGCTACCAAGATCGTCGATCCGCATTGTCCGGGCAGCTCGCACTGCTCAAGAAGACCAAGGAACAGGTTAAGGACGAGGTCATCGAAAACACGACCGATCCAAAAACGACTGGTGCATGGGCACAACTCGCATCAAGGAAAGCTGACCTTGAAGCGCAGTTACAGCGCTTGCTGACCGAACTGAAGCCCAAACATCCAGACGTTCAGTCTAAACAGGCTGAGATCGAATCGGTCAAGAAATCGATGGATGAAATGGTAGGTGAGTGGCAGCAAAAGATTAAAGAGAAGCAGGAGAAGATGAAGGATCGCCCCGATCTTCAGGTTGCGAGCTTGGAGGGTGAACTCAAATTGATGGACAGTGAGATAGCTCGGGGTCAACGGATGCTTGTAGACATCGAGAGGCAAATCAGCGAGCTGATGGTGCGAATAAATGCGATTCCGGGGGTTGAGGTCGAGCTAGGAAAGTGGGATCGCGAGTATCAAACCAAAAAGGCTGCTTACGATTCACTGCTGGCCACCCAACAGCGCATAGCTCTCGGAGCTGACGCAGCAAGTCAACAGCAGGGTGAAAGCATCCAGGTTATCGACTCGGCTTATCTGCCTTCTCAGCCGGTAGCCCCCAAACGATTGCTGCTTTTTATGATGGGCCTCGGCCTGGGACTAGGTTTCGGACTACTCCTGGTCGGGGTGTTTGAAGCCCCCAAGCTGCTTACAATCCAGAACCGCGAAGACGCAGCTCATTACACCAATTTGCCCGTGCTCGCCACGATACCGGACCTGCTGACTCCCCGGGAAGCTCGCGCTATACCGAGGCGCCGCCGGTTGTTGTTGGCCGCAGGAGTGGTTGCGACCATTGTTAGTATCCCCCTGCTCGCTCTCATTCTAAGAGCGACGCACGTCTTTGAGTTGTTTACGTCAGGCCGCGCCTGATTGACCCCGGGGGATTCCTCGACTTGGAGGTTAAAGAGTGTACGCAGAATTTTATGGTCTAAAAGAATTACCCTTCGCGCTGACTCCCGATCCGCGATTCATATACTTTACGCCTTCGCACACTGAAGTGATGGCCAACCTTCATTACGGTATCGAAAGCGGTAAGGGATTAGTAGTCGTCACTGGAGAAGTGGGGACCGGTAAGACCACGATTTTGCGTTGGATGATGCAGCGTTTGGATCGCACGGTTTTAGTCGCTTATATCTTCAACCCCAGACTCTCAGTTTCTGAGTTTTACCAACACGTAGCGACCTTGCTTGACGTGCAGAAGTGGGAAACCAAGTCGGAATTATTGATGGAACTCGGACGAGCATTGGAATCGCGGCACTCGCGAGGGTTACGAACCGTATTAATAGTTGACGAGGCCCAGGGCCTTTCACCACATGTTCTCGAGGAGATCCGGCTACTGTCTAACTTTGAGTCGAACACCGCCAAGCAGCTTCAGATTGTCTTGACGGGCCAGCCGGAACTGCGAGGAGTGCTGAACAACCCCGACCTCCGGCAGCTGAAGCAACGAGTGGCTTTGCGTTGCATTATCAAGCCGTTACCGAATGTCGAGGAGACTGATCGCTACATCACTTCGCGGCTGCTGGTAGCCGGCGCGGAACGCACCGATATCTTTTCTCCGGGCGCGATCGATTACATCTTCCGATGTTCAGACGGAATTCCGCGCAACATTAACAACCTTTGCGATAACGCCCTGTTGGCTGGTTACGCCGCAGGTGAAACAACCATTGGCCCGGAAGTGATTGAAGAGGTTGCCGAAACTTTCGACATGCTGCCGTCTCGTAACCACGGCATGCAACCCGGTGAAGAGACGGAAGCGCCAGCCAGTATTTTCTCGTCGGCCAACCGCGCCGAATTATGGGCGGCGGGAACAGGCTCTTCAGAGAGCGAGTCGGAAGCGGAGACCCCTGTACCGGTGGAACAACGATAGGAATCTGGAAGCAAGCCTCGCAATTAATTGGTAATGCGAGGTAATCGTTCTTAATTAAAGAGGAACACCTGATGGGAAGAGTTTTTGACGCATTAAAGCGGGCTAACGACACTCCGAAGAGTGGTCCGACCAAGCCCCGCTCATCATCAAATTCTGGGCACCGCAGCGGAGCGACTGATCGTGAGTTGCCTTCCGCAAAGCAGATTGAGGAACAGCTCTTCAGCGGATCTTCAATCATGAGCACTGATGCGGTGCATAGTTCAGCGTCCACTGCGCACACTGCGGATGCACCCGACGGGTCGGCACTCCCCGGCGGAATGGCTTCGCGTGCTGTTGGGGCAACTTTGGGCGCTGCCGGCACGACGCGTACCGCGGGATTCGTCTCTTATGACGTTTCCGCGGCACGCGTCGAGCCTCATCTGGTGGCGATTAGCCAGCCCCGTTCGCCGTATTGCGAACATTTTCGTTCACTCCGCACTCGTGTCCTTCAGGCAGGTGAACGACTGCAGATGCGAGCATTCGTGATTACCAGTTCAGGAGTGGGCGAGGGTAAAACCTTGACCGCCCTTAATCTTGCGTGGTTGCTGGCCCAGAGTGAAGGACTGCGGGCTTTGATCATCGACAGTGATCTTCGTCAACCATGCGCCACTGATTATCTGGGAATTGATGCGCCGCTGGGACTTTCAGAAGTTCTCGGAGGAGAAGTCAGTCTCCAACAAGCCATCGTACGTCTGGAGCCCGCCGGTCTCTTTCTATTGCCCGGAGGCCGAGCGCGCGACGACGTGGCCGAGCTGCTCTCGGGTCCAACCTTCGCTCGAGTAATTACTGAAGCTCGGCGGATGTTCGATTACATCATTATCGACGCACCACCCTTGGGAATCTTTACGGACGCTAACGTGTTAATTAGCCGAGCAGACGGAGCTTTGTTAGTAGTCCGTGCGGGAAAAACTAAGTATGCCCACGTCGACAAGTTGCTGGAGCAACTGCCAAGAGAAAGAGTTTTGGGTGTAGTTCTCAATCGGACTGAGGAGCAACCTGATTCCTCGTCCTACTACTATCAACAGAGATATTACCGTCGGGATAGGGAATTGGTTGGCGACGACATTACGGCGCTCCCCGAAAGTGAAAAGGAGGTTGCAATACTCAGTTGAGAGCGTCCCGTCTCAACATGCGAACTGTACTGCTGATTCTCGCCGAAGCGACTGTTGTCTTCGGCGCGCTGATGGGCGCTGTCTATTTGAGATTTGGAAGCGAGTCCTCACATTACGAACTAGTAGAGCGTTATGGCTTTCTGAAGGCTAGCCTCGCCACTGTGTTTTGCCTGACCGCTTTCTACTTGTTTGATCTTTACGACTTTGTCGTTATGCACGATCGCCGAGAGCTGGTACTCCGGCTGATTCAGGCGTTGGGGCTGGCCTGGATAGCTCTAGCCCTGATGTTCTACCTGTTCCCGCAATTAATGATTGGCCGAGGCGTAGCCCTGCTGGCTTTACCGCTGGCTCTAATGCTGATGGTCAGCTGGCGCATCTCCATCCACTGGTTCCTCGGGCATCCGGATTTCGGTGAAAGGATTCTAATTGTCGGCTCAGGTCATCTGGCCGTGGAAGTCGCCAGAGAAGTACTTAATAGACCAGACGCAGGCTATCGAATCGTTGGTTTTGTCGGAACAGATTCCGATTTGCTGGGAAAGAGCTTGATCAACCCTCGCGTAATTGCAATGACATCCGAGCTTGCACAAGTAGTAAAACGGGAAAACGTCGATCGCATTGTGGTGGCCATGGGCGAGAGACGCGGTCAATTACCGACTGAGCAATTGCTCAAACTGAGTTTGGCGGGAACCGTCAGCATCGAAGAAGGAGCGTCGTTCTCCGAACGAGTAACCGGCCGTGTTTCGTTGAACATGCTGCGTCCTTCGTGGCTTATCTTTTCGGGCCGTGGAAGACAGGCCCGGATTGCCGGAATCGCGCGCAGCGTCGTTCATCGAGTTGGAGCATTGGCCGGCGCAATACTTTCACTGCCAATCGTGCTGTTGACTGCAATCCTTATCAAACTCGATTCGCACGGTCCGATCTTGTACCGACAGGAACGCGTGGGACAAAACGGACGCCCGTTTACCCTGCTGAAGTTTCGCTCGATGAGGGTGGATGCAGAAGAAGCCGGTCCCGTATGGGCCAGCAAAGACGATGACCGGGTGACGCGCATGGGCAGAATCATTCGCAAGATTCGAGTCGACGAGATTCCTCAGTTCTGGAACATCTTGCGCGGCGAAATGAACTTCGTTGGACCGCGACCCGAACGCCCGCATTTTGTGTCACAGCTTGCCAGCGAAATTCCTTATTACGAACAGCGTCATTTGATACCGCCGGGGCTGACAGGTTGGGCCCAGATCAAATATCCGTATGGAGCTTCGATAGAAGATGCGCGGCAGAAGCTTCAGTATGATCTATTTTACGTGAAGAACCAGAGTCTAATTCTCGACGCAATTATTCTGTTTGAGACGATCAAGATAATTCTGTTTGGACGCGGTGCCCACTAAAAAAATCGTGGATTGCCAAATGCCAATTGCACCTCGCATTGGCAAGTCAGAGCAAAAGGCAGTTAAAGTTGGAGGTTTTGAAATGAAGTTAGTGAACACAGTTGTAGCGCTCGCTTTCGCGTCAGCGTTTCCAGTGTCGTCAACCATGGTGGTGATGGCACAATCACAGGACCCC
>DASSCG010000204.1:0-6730 GCA_035697925.1 Pyrinomonadaceae bacterium | reverse complement strand
GGTACATACCCTTTCCATTCGATGAATCCGCCGCCAACCGAGTAGTACTCCTGTTCGAGCAGCACTTCGTCCCCGGCCATGAGCTTCGCGATCATTGTATTCGGGTGGTGAAAGTCGCCCTTGGTGGCGTCGTAAATGATGTCCTTCAAGCTCACGTCGATAGACTTGCTGCCGAGCTTTACTGGGAACACCTGATCGGGTTTGTCTCGCAGGCTGTCGAGGAACAGGGGATCGACAGTGGCCGGCTCTTTGCCTACCAAGCCCGCAAGCGCCGCTCGCTCCGTGCCGTGACCTTTGCCCGTCGCGCTCAGACTTCCGAAAAGATGAACCTTCAAAGCGGTTGCTTTAGCGAGCTTGTCAGCCGGAAGCTTGACTGCTCTTTCGTAGAAATCGTAAGTAATGCGCATCGGGCCGATCGTGTGCGAGCTTGAGGGTCCCGGCCCCACCTTGTAGAACTCATCCGCGGTAGTCAGCACGGGCCCTTGCCCTTTCTTCACGACGTTGAGATTCGGATCCAGCGGCGGGGCTGGTGAAGTTGGCTTCTGCAGTACCGGCAATGTGGCAACCGCCTTCGCCACTCTCTCGTGAGCCGAAACGATGGTGCCCGTCATCACTGCGGCAGCACCGCCCACAGCGCTGCGTATCAAGAAACTACGGCGATCCACTCCCGGTGGAACCTCGCGTGAAAGCAACTCGACTGTGTCATCAAGTGGATTTGTCACGCTGGATTTATGCGATCGGCCCGTCGCGCTAACAGTGTCGTCTAATGTGTCTTTCTCTTTTTCGGACATGGTGCCTCCCCACTCTCATCTAGATTCAGACCAGACGCGAACCGCCTCAACTCGTTCTCAACGACCTCGCAAACTTCCGGTTTCGTGTGCGTCTGTCCTCCTGAAATCCGGTGCTTTGCGCGTCGCGTTATCCCCAATGGCGGAACTCAGTTCCCCCCAAAACAAACTGTATGCGCGTACGGAGAACGCGATACTGTCAGAAGTAACAGGTTTTTGAGCGTTTCGGATTGTCTGGATGTGCGACCTGGTATGGGTACGAGGGTCAAATTCTCGTATTTGAGATCACTTACAGGTGTTTGGCGAGATGTACGACGGCCTTCGTGCGGCTCGGCTTCCAGAAGTCAACACGAGGATAGCGCTGGGTAGTCTGGCCGGTAAGAGCATCAACCTTAGATGCGTGGACGGGCGGCTAATTGATCACCGCCCGTTGTGCTCTCGTGTCGGCTTTACTTTATTCTCTCGCCACCCGATCGGCAGATTGAGCTTCAACCGCCACGCCATGCTTGAAGACCATCTCACCTCCCAACCAACCCGAGATAGTGATTAAGATGACGCCCAACACCGAAAGCGCCAGTGGGATTGTGTAACTGCCGCTGACCAAACTTGAGCCGCTCGTCGTACGCAGATAGAAGCTGGCCGCAAAAATTAGCAGCGCTATGACATTGAGACGCGCATGCCAATTTGCAATCTTCACGACCGCCTTATCCGTTAGCGACAGCCAGTCAATAAAGCCGGGCACGGCTGCCGCAGCTGCTCCAATAATGCCGGCAAGTAAAGCGTAGAAAGCAATGTAGTCTCTCCAAACTTGATTCCCACGCCACAGAAAGATCACGTCAGCGACAAGTGAGAAGACCCAAAGCGCGATCGGAAATGGAATAATCATCGGATGAACAGGATGTCCGCCGATGCTTGCAGGACTTGCCATGTCAACTCCTTTCGTTGTCATCTCGTACAGCTACGAGAACGAAAAGTTTCTCTTACTTGAACTTCGCGGCGTGCTGGCTGATGATGCCCGCGCTCAGCATGTCGGCCATATGCAAAATTTGCTCATGCACTTTGTCATAGGCGGCTATATCTGTAGCCCAATTGCCCTGAAGCCGCGCCACAACTTCCTCAGTCGTCAGGCTCAAGTGGTCGCGCATCATCTTGCGCATTTCTGCTTGCGGCCAGCTCTTCGGATTTGCCTTGCTAAGGAAATCTGCGATTTGATCTGCATTGGTGAACCAGCGCTTGGTAGCATCATCCTGCTTCGCTTTATCTCCCGCCTTGGCTGCGCTCACAACTTCGGCGGCAGTAGTTATGTGTTCTTTCAACAACGTCGTTAGTTGGTTTCCGGCAGCGTCGCCGTAATAGGGCTTGATCGCGTTGCCTACATCGACTTGGTTTTGAAGCAGGCGTTCCGTGGCAGCAGCTTTGTCTGGCAGATCTGCCGCAGCGCTGATGATGAATACGCGTGTCCAAGTGATGTGATCTTCCCAGAGCTTTCGCATAGCATCCTGAAATGCCATTCCCTTCGCAGATTCTGCTGCTACAGCAGGAGACGAAGCCGACACGGGAATGGCAACAACTGAAATGGTGAGAGAAATCAAAAGAATAATTGGAAAGAAACTCTGCAGAATACGGTTCATCTCTACCTCCTTTTTGTGCTTTGAATTAAGGGGGTTTTGAGCGGGATAAGCCCGCCACAATGCAGCCATCCCCGCTTTAGTTGCAAAGCGGGAAAAGGCCCCGAAGAGGGATCTTCTTGTTGAAAGGGAACGCTATTAGGGTAAGCCCTAAGAATGAAAATGTAAAGCAATAGAATTCGTCGCTGGTGTCTTAATTTGAAGTTCTCATCAAGGTCGCGCAACCGTAGGAACAGGAAACACTCGTTCGACTTCAGCGTCACTAAGTCGTCGCGGAGTACCAGGCCGGGGTTCATCCAACAAACCGTCGAGTCTTTTATAAATAAAGCGAGTTCGCCATTTGCCTACCGTCTGTTTAATTACTCCCCAGCGCGCCGCCACTTCGGTATTGGTGCTGCCGCTGGGCTGTGGCAAGAATGATACGCGCTCGCTGGGCCAATGCTTAGTTCGTCTTTGATCGGCGCGCCCAACGCTGACGCGTTTCGCGCTCCTCCATGCTCAACGTCAAACTTGGTATGAGTCGTCCTGTTCGCATCAGTTCCACCTTTATAACTGATACGAAAATGGCCGACTATTTGTTATGCGTTCTTTAGAAACAAGACACTAGAGCACCACAACTCCTTTCGGGTGGGCGCGTGCGGGTACCGCTGACTGCGGTAGTATCACCGGCGAATTTGGAAGTTCCGTCAATGTGCCGTTAGGTGCCACGCGAAGGATGTGTAATTGGTTGCCCTGAGGGAAGTTGTTTTCCAAGGTAGTTTCGTGATTCAAGACATAGAGGTAAGTGTTGGTTGGGTCCAGCTCGAGTTGGAAGGGCGTCGTCGTAAAGATGACGGGCGCGCACGGATCAGGAGTCGGGCACAAAAACTCCTTTGGACCGTTCAAATCCACTTTCTGTATCTCTACCGGCGCATAGGGATTGGCCAGAGAAAAGGCTGACACGCTGTCGTCCGTCGAGTTGGACGAATAGGCGAAGGTCCCTTGTGGATTCACCTCAATCCAGCAGATGCCTAAGCCTGAGATGGGAGCCGCGTTAAGAAAGGACAATCCCCCCGTCGAATCATACCGGAACGTGCCCATGACATTGCCCACCACGAAGCCGACATAGAGCAAGGGCTCTGTTGGATGCACCTGGAGACCGAGCATGAAGGGTGGAAAAGGTGGCGGAATCGGTGAGCCTTGCGGCGTGCCAGTGCCTTGTACTAGTCGTCCATTGGTCTGGATGCGAAATGACTCAAGCGCACTGGCAAACGGCGGCACAAATGGAGGAAAGCCCGGCGGTGGCGAGAAAGGAAACGTGAAGACATCGACTCCGAAAAGCAGTGAGCCGTCTGGCGAGATCAAAGCTTGCGTCGGATGTGAGCCGGGCGCGACCTCAATTGTTGATTGCGGAATGGCACTAAGATGTCCATTCTTGTTAACACGGAAGCCGGTATAGTTCGGCCGCGCACCCATAGTTTGCCCAGGCTCGAGATCTCCCTTGTTGACCACATACAATTTACCGATTGAGTCATCGCCGGCCTTACCATTGTTGCTCTTGGTTACAAGACCCAGACTCACCGGTTGTATGCCCCCTGATGGGAACGGTGAGCCGTTCACGTGAGTCAGGCTGCCGTCTGAGTTAATACGAAAGACCGCGATTGTATTGCTGCCGGAGTTGACGGCAAACAGCAGTGTTTTGTCCGGACTGATAATCAATTCCTGGTCCGAATCGTCAGGTCCGAGGCGTTCGTCGGCAACGAAGACTCCCGTTCCTCGAGTTAGGAAATTGCCGAGTAACGTAAGGCTACCGTCGGCGTTGCGACGATATGCCAGAACAGAATTCTGGCCGGGATCAGGGTTATTAGTTGTGAGATAGACGACGTTGCTCGCGACTGAACCTTTTCCAGCAGCCAGCGCTGAGGAACTACTCAGGGTCATGATCAGGGCCATGCTGGCTAAGAAAGTCAGGATGAACTGCGCCCAGCTTGTTCTGCGAATGGAGTGGGATTTGGTAGTAGACGAATGTAGAAGTGTCATGGCTTAGCTCCTAATATTTGAAGAGAAGCAAAAGCAGCCAAGCCAAACCGCTTGGCAGCAGTTTCGTAGCAAGCGACGCTCGCGCCATTCTTAAATCCAAAAGGTTGAAACTCCCATTCCGCGCGAGGTGACAGCCTCCATCAGAGGGAGGCCACAAAGGGAGGTTGAGAACGAATACCGGGCGAGTTCCGGTGACGTCACTCAGCAGTTTGAAGCTTATTAAAAGCGAGAGCAATTTAGAGTTGAATTATCCCGTCTGTCAATAGCTGACTCGCTCCCCGTAAGTGTATGAGGTTCGTTTCAGGTGTCCGATAAACTTTTTAGTTTGTCGCGGATTGAGCCCGCATTTTATTTTCACGAACTTTAGAAACAGGACACTAGCGACTGATCTCGAATCTATTCAAAACGCAAGCCGGCGAAGTTTTTTGCCTGAACAATTACCCCACCGTATAATTTGCGCGGAAATCCCCTCCCAACACCCCCTGAACAAAGCGAACTGATTCTTAGGAAAAACGATCATGAGCGTACCCGCGGGTTTCAAAGGACTGCGCTTCCCGTGTGAGTGTGTTTCTTCCAGCCCAGGGGGCTATAGCGATCCCTGGGCCGAGATCACCAGGAACAAATTGCTGCCGAATGGGACCAAAGAACAGATTCTGAATGTTTTGGCTAAGGGACCAAAAACAATCACTCAAATTGCCGAGGCGCTTGGTCTTTCCGGCCCAAGCATTCACACACACATTAGCGATCTGCTTCGTCGCGAACTTTTGCGCGAGGTTGTTGACTCTGACAAAGTGCATCGGTGAGCTTCTTTTAGTCGCAGGATCGAAATCCATGAAACTCGCAATCGACAGCAAACGCGCGACTACCAGTTTGGCGTTAATTGTTCTGATTTGTTTTTTCCTCCCGTGGGTACAACTGAGTTGTGGTACTTCGGAAAACAGACTAAGCGGCGTCGATCTGGCTCGGGACGGCCATAGTGCACTTTATTTGATTCCTATCCTCATGCTGGCAGTACTCTTCCTCGGCATCGCGCGAGCTTGGCAAGATAGACGCGAAGTCTCAGCCATCGTCGTCTTGGTAGCCAGCCTTGTTAGCGCCTACCTTATGAATCGTGAACGAGTGAGAGCTGAAGATACTTCGGGATTAATTGCGGTGGGATTGACGGGATGGTTCTGGCTTGGCCTAGGGTCAACGATTGGTCTTTTAATCCTCAGTGTGCTTCGTTTTATAAAACGTCCACGAGGAACCTAACCAACTCGCGCCGAAATTCTCTGCCTCCATTTTCGTTGAAGTGGTTAATGATGGATACCACCTAGTGTGACGTTCTAGCGAAGCGGTTGTGTTTCCAATACCAGTCAAATGTCTTACTCAGCCGGCGCTCCGTAAAGCCTCTTATGCAAGTCAATTATCGGTTGCTGGCTCACGCTTATCGCACCGCTAGCCCCGGTACCGCTGCGATCGAGATCTACAATCAGAATCATTACCCCGGAAAAAGCCAGTGACAACGCAACGATGAACAGCCAGTTACTGCTTCCACTCCTACCAAAGAGATATCCCACCTCAATCATTGAAAAGATGGTGATTCCGAAGAGGACCGTCCAGATGAGCCAGTGGATATGGTAGTTGGCAATGGCAATCCGGCGCGTCTGCAAGTTCATCATCTCATTTAGGGAATCAACAAACAGCGACACGATGTCTGGGTTCTTGAGATCCGCGTTAGCCAGGGCCGATGCGTGGGGCCATAACTGTCGCTGGAGTTCTTCTGACCGTCTGATTCGCTCCTGAATAGTTAAATCACGAGGCATCCCGATTCGCAGTTCTATGTACTGTCGCATGAGCTCCCGCACTTCGCTACGATGCGGCTCGGGGATCAGTTCGGCGCGATAAGCGGTGGTTTCGATCGCGGTTACTTCATCAAGAAGCAACTGCCTGCGCGTATCGAACCTGGAAGCGGTTATGCCAAAAGTGAATGCCAGGATAAACGCCAGTAGACCAAGCGTAGCGCTGACGACGGTACCGATTGGACCTTCCTCTTCATCGGGCTTCGCAAGCTTCTTCCTGCGCCTGGCCAAATAGCTACCCAGCCAGATCGAAACTAAGACGGTCACCACAATGACGGCGAATATGATCCAGAGAGGCAGGAATTCAAACAAGTGGAGACTCTCCATCCGCTTGATAGCTGATACAGGACGCCTTGTCCTGTATGCTCTTGAGAAAATTTAACCCAAGAATATTTGGTGCGTGCGACCAGCTCGAACTCGCAACTTTCATCTTGGGAATTTGATACATCGCGCC
>DASSCG010000203.1:0-4525 GCA_035697925.1 Pyrinomonadaceae bacterium | reverse complement strand
GGCCCTGATGTATCACGTGAAGGTGTTCAGCGAGACATTTTGCCGATAGTCGAGGGCACAACAGTTAACACACGCTATGGGATGGTCCGAACCGATCACATCTTGTTCGTAGCCGCCGGAGCTTTTCACGTCGCTAAGCCTTCTGATCTGATTCCCGAGCTCCAGGGGCGATTCCCCATCCGCGTCGAACTCGATTCTTTAACGGTTGAGGATTTCAAACGGATCCTGACCGAACCGAAGAATGCGCTGATCAAGCAATATCAAGCGATGATGGAAACGGAGGGTGTGTCAATCGAATTTACGGACGATGCCATTGACGCAATCGCCAACTTTGCAGCGCGCGTAAACGAGCAGACAGAAAACATTGGCGCTCGAAGACTACAAACCATAATGGAAAAGCTGCTGGAGGATATAAGCTTCGAAGGGCCGGATCTGGAGCCAAAGAATCAGCGAATCAACGCCGCCTACGTCGACGGCATGTTACTAGAGACCGTTAAGGACCAGGACCTTAGCCGGTACATTCTGTGAGAGAAACTTTGCCCTCTACCTCTCGGATCTTCCCTCCCTCAATTATGAATAGCCCGAAGGCGCTCTTGGTAGGCCTTCTTATGGTTTCTTTCTTAGCCGGCTGTGGCAAAAGAAGACCACCGCTTCCCCCTGTCGAGCGAGTGCAGCAGCGTACAGAGCTTCTGTCGGGTGTGCAGAGAGGTAATGAAGTGATTTTGAGTTGGCCGGCGCCATTGCGAAACGCTCCAGACGAGAGCGTCCAGAGCATTCGGCGAATTGACGTCTATAGGCTGGCTGAAAAACCAACTGCACCGTTGCCATTGACCGAAGAAGAGTTCTCTGCGCGTTCGACATTGATTGGATCTGTGACTTACGACCAAATCAAGAGCGCTACAGACACACTAACTTATACTGACGCGCTTGAGCTGGCTGGGGAGCCGACCCGTTTGCGATATGCGATTCGTTATGTCAATGCATCGGAACAACGGGCCGCTTTTTCAAATTTCCTCCTGATTGAACCATCGGCGAAGATCGCCAAGCCCCCCACGCTGATCAATACTGGCAAGGAAATCCGAGAGGACGCAATCACCATCAACTGGCTGGCCCCCGATTCGAACATTGACGATTCGAAACCCGTGAATTTGCTTGGCTACAATGTTTATCGACTCGACGAATCTCAGACTGAAGTGACTCAAACCCCGATCAATAGCTCCTTGATCTCTGGCACAGAGTACGTCGATCGGAGTTTCCGGTTCGGTGAAAACTACAGATATGTAGTCCGCTCAGTATCGCTGGGGACAGAGGGTGCCCAGGTTGAGAGTCTTAACTCGAATGCTCTCTCGATATCGCCCCGTGACATCTTTCCGCCTTCGGCTCCCAGCAGAATTAGTATTGCAGCCGCGCCTGGAAGATCATCCATCTTCTTTCCCGCAAATCCCGAATCGGACGTGGCAGGCTATGACATATATCGATCTACAGATCCCGATTTGCCGAAAGAGCGTTGGACAAAGCTCACTCCCACTCCCCTGACAAAAACTACGTTCATAGACGAGAATGTCGAATCTGGAAAGCGGTATTATTACTACATCAGAGCCATCGATCAGTCCGGCAATATTAGCCCTCCGTCTGAGGTAGTTTCAGAGATCGTGCCCTAACGAAATGAAAATTTGTCGAGCAAAATACGCCGCGTCCGAGCAGCCCCGATTTGGGGTCATTGAAGATGGCACGGTGCACCTTTTTGAGGCCGACGTTCCTATCGATTCTCTGGCTACGACACAACGACGTCAGTCTGTTCCTTTAGCGGAAGTAAAGCTGCTGGCGCCCGTGACCCCTTCGAAGATAGTTTGCGTCGGACGTAACTACCGCGAGCATGCTGCCGAGCTTGGCAATAAAATGCCAGACGAACCTTTGTTGTTTTTAAAGGCCCCCTCGGCTGTAATTGGAGATGGAGAAACAATTGAATTGCCTGGTGAGTCGGGACAAGTTGAGCACGAGGGAGAATTGGGAGTCGTCATCGGACGGCGCGCGCGTCGCATCTCTGCCGATGAGGATCCCTTGAGTTATGTTCTGGGATACACCTGTGTGAACGATGTCACCGCACGCGATCTGCAACGCAAGGATGTCCAGTTCACGAGAGCAAAATCGTTCGAGACATTTTGTCCTGTAGGTCCAACAATCGTGAGTGATATCAATCCGTTGGATGTCCAAGTCACCACGCGTCTGAACGGAGAGACCAAGCAAACGGCTCGCACATCGACCATGGCTTTCTCGGTACCTTTTCTTATCAGGTATATCGCCGGCATCATGACGCTCTATCCAGGTGATCTAATTGCGACCGGCACTCCGGCAGGCGTGTCAAAAATGAAGCACGGTGACGTGGTGGAGGTTGAGATTGAGGGCGTCGGTGTCCTTCGAAATAGTGTTAGATGAAATTACAAGGAATGGGAATCTTTCAGCATGGAATGTCTCAAGGGTTAGGAAGGGTGGTTTCCCCCGCCGACTTCCCTGGCCGCCGAGCGGGGGTAAACCACCCTTCCTGACCTGCGAATTTTCGCAAGTTCGTAGTCTACATCTACGTCGATCATCGGCATTATCTTTAGTTGGAGGCAATTATGAAGTTCTTTCTTGATACCGCAAATCTTAATGAGATTCGTGAAGCTGCAACCATTGGCCTTGCTGACGGAGTGACTACCAATCCCTCTCTCGTTGCCAAAGAAGGCAACGTTGATTTCAAAGAGCACATTGCCGCAATTTGTGAAATAGTCAGTGGCCCTGTCTCCGCTGAGGTCACCAGTGAAGACGTGGACGGAATGCTTCGTGAAGGCCGGGACTACGCGAAGATCGCATCAAACGTCGTAATCAAGTGCCCGCTCACTCGCGCCGGTCTTAAAGCTACTCACCAACTGTCCGAAGAAGGAATCAAGGTTAATGTAACCCTCTGTTTCTCGGCCGGTCAGGCGATTCTTGCCGCGAAGGCTGGCGCTTCATTCATCAGTCCGTTTCTGGGTCGCCTTGATGACATTGGACATGACGGGTTGCTACTGTTGCGTGAAATAGTCGAGATCTACAACAACTATGAGTGGAAGACCGAGGTCTTGGCTGCCAGCTTGCGCCACCCGCTTCACGTTATTGAATCGGCGCGAATGGGTGCAGACATCGCAACCATGCCCTTTAAGGTAATTGACCAGCTATTCAATCATCCCCTTACCGATAAGGGCCAAGCGCAATTTCTGGCCGACTGGCGCAAGAGTGGCCGAAAGTAATCGATGATCACCGTTCGGGCCCACAAATACGACGGCTCGGAACATCGCAGTTGGAAGGCGAGAGTGCTTCGTCAGGAAGGGCCGTTGTTGGTTCTCGACGCTACTTTCGACCGGGAAATCAAACACGATCTTCTGGGGACCATCGCTTCTGGAACCAGTAGCATTGAATATTATTGGCTGGATCGTTGGTACAACGTCTTTCGCTTCGCTGATCCAAAAGGTAGGTTGAGAAGCTACTACTGTAATGTTAACGTCCCGCCGGAGTTTGATGGACAGGTCCTTAGCTACATTGATCTGGACATAGATATCCTGGTTGAACCTGATCTTACTTACCGAGTGGTTGACCTGGACGACTTCGAGCAAAATGCGAAGCTGTTCGGCTATTCAGAAGATGTACAAAAAAAAGCCAGGCAGGCTTTACGGAGACTGATCGAACTTATTGAATCGCGGGCTTTTCCATTCAGCGACGTCGCGGAAATTAAAGGTCAGGTCTGAATCATGACTTCTAAGCAACAGCCAAAACAGTCGAAGTCCAAATTGGAAGCGCTGAAATACCGTGCGCAGCAGGCCGAATCGGGTGGTGGTCTGGAGCGAGTGGAGAAGCAGCACGCCGCCGGCAAGATGACGGCTCGTGAAAGAATTGATTTCCTTCTCGACGAAGATACCTTCGAGGAATTCGACAAGCTGGTAGTGCATCGTTCGCGTGATTTCGGTCTCGACCAGCAGGTTTATCCGGGAGACGGTGTTATCACCGGTCATGGCTTGATTGACGGCCGGCAAGTCTTCGTCTTCGCTCAGGATTTCACTATTTTTGGTGGCTCGCTCTCTGAAACTCACGCCGAGAAGATTTGTAAGGTAATGGACCTGGCAATGAAGGTTGGCGCTCCGATTATCGGTCTCAATGATTCAGGCGGAGCACGCATTCAGGAGGGCGTTTTAAGTCTAGGCGGATACGCCGACATCTTTTTGCGTAATACTCTGGCCAGCGGAGTTGTTCCACAAATTAGCTGCATTATGGGTCCTTGCGCAGGCGGCGCAGTTTACAGTCCTGCTATCACCGACTTCAACATAATGGTCAAAGATACGTCTTACATGTTCATTACTGGACCCGACGTCATCAAAACGGTTACGCATGAAGACGTGACTAAGGAAGAGCTTGGCGGCGCTATGACGCACAACCGTATCTCTGGCGTCGCGCACTTTGCCGCAGACTCTGATGAACACGCGTTGCGGACGGTGCGCGAGTTGTTGTCGTT
>DASSCG010000202.1:0-3961 GCA_035697925.1 Pyrinomonadaceae bacterium | reverse complement strand
CGTTGGGAGGTCTCGATAAACGTGACGAGCTCCGCTACTTCTGAACAATCGGGGACCAACTCCTTGATCTGCTCGAGGGCCTGAGAGGTGTTTAGTTTCGAGGAGAGCAGCAAGCGAAATGCGTGATGAAGCGATTTGATAATTTCGCGGGAGTACCCTCGCCGTTTCATGCCGGTGGTGTTCAGACCAAAGCAACGGGCATGATTACCAACGGTCAATGCAAATGGCAACGCGTCTTTGACGACGACTGAGTATCCACCTATGTAAGCTTCACGACCGACACGACAAAACTGATGTACTCCAGAGTACGCGCCGACATTGGCTCGATCTTCAATCGTTACGTGACCAGCAAGCGTGGCAGCATTTGCCATGATGACTGAATTGCCGAGTTTGCAATCGTGAGCGATATGCGCCTGCGCCATAAGGAGACAGTCATCACCGATTTGCGTCAGCATGCCTCCCCCAGCACTACCACGGTGGATCGTCACAAACTCCCGAATGTGGTTACGCTTCCCAATACGTGTCTCGGCTGGTTCCCCCTTGTACTTCAGATCCTGAGGAGCCAGTCCAATTGAGACAAAGGGAAAAACATGAGTTTCCGCTCCGATTGTCGTGCGACCGTCTACGACGCAGTGTGACTCCAGACGAACGCCGTCGCCCAATTCAACTTCGTCGCCAACTATCGAATAGGGACCTATATAGCAGTCGCGTCCAATGCGGGCGCGGCTGCTGACAACCGCCGAGGGATGAATGTTAGTTGGATGAGTGGCAGTGGCCATCGATTAAATGGGGGTAATGCGGTCGACTCTTTCCGCTTCTCAGACAGCTGAGCCGCGATCGGCTACAATGCTCATGATGTCCGCATCTGCCGCGAGTTGACCCTCAACCTTCGCCTCGCCGCGCATTCGCTGAACACGAGAGCCGATACGCATCGCGGTCACTTCCAAAATTAAGGTGTCCCCTGGGACGACCGGGCGCCTGAACCGGGCCTCTTTGATACCAGTAAACAACACCAGCTTCTGATCGCGATCCTCAATTTCACGCAACGCCAGGACCGCTCCCACTTGTGCCAGGGCTTCCACCACTAACACTCCCGGCATGACCGGAGCGCCAGGAAAGTGTCCCTGGAAAAACGGCTCATTGATACTCACTTGCTTGATGCCGACTATCCGTTCGCGCGGAACTAATTCGATGATTCGGTCCACCAAGAGAAAGGGATAACGGTGCGGTAACAGCTTCTGTATAGCCAGCGAGTCAAGAATGGTTTCCATGTGTTGGCAATGAACAATAAAAGACGCGGGACGCGGAACCTGGCCGCATCTCCGCGTCTGAGAATCTCCCACCGCGCCGAAAAGCCTACTTGGGAGGCGTAACGGACGCGGTTGCCGGATTCTTGCTGTTGAAGTCGTTGATGAAAGCTCGCGTCACGTCGATGCTGTCGGCGGCATAGACGACGGGGACCTGGCTGCCATCGATGATTACATTAATTCCGCGCTGCTTGGCAAAAGCTTCCAAGCCCTTCTTGATGTCTTCCTCGAGTGGGCCAAAGATTTCACCGCGACGTTTGTTGTAAGCGGTTTGAGCATCCTCACCCTTGCGTTGCAATTCCTTTTGCCACTGCTCGAGTTGATCCACCTTTGTTTGCAGGGCCCTTGGCTCAGCAACGCTCTTGGTTTTGTCAACTTCGTCCTTGAGCTGCTGCATTTTTTGCTGAAGCTGCTGTAACTCGGTCTGGCGCGGTTGAAACTCACGATTCAACGTGCTGATCACTGTGTTGAATCGGGCGATTCCAGTTTTTGGATCCAGAAACGCGTCTGAGTAAATCATAGCAATCTTAGTGTCGGGCAAAGCGGCGCCGGTCTGTGGTGCTGTTGCCGCCGGTGCTGCGGGTCGTGTCTGAGCTAGTGCCGGAGAAACGGCCAGAGCCGTGACAAAAGCAACTGCAGCAATTATGCGATCTATCTTCATAACTTTCTTGTAATACTCCTTCAAATTCAAAGGGCGTTGGTGAACTTAGTTGTTCATCCTGTCGCCATGGTTGGCCTTAAATGATCAAAAGGTACGCCCGACGCTGAAACGCATGACTCGCTTTTTTTCATTAAAGAAGAATGGAAATCCGTCAATTACCTGGTTCGCCCTGGCATTGGGATTATACGCAAAGATCAAGCGGAACGGTACGTTGAGTACGGGCACCTGCACACGCACTTCCATACCGAGACTGGCTCTGAAGTCGCCTAACTGGTCGAAAAGGCTCTGCGAGAGGCGGACGGCAGTGTTCGTTTGAGCCTGGCCACGGAGAAACACCTGTCGAAATCCAAACGGAAGCCCGGTGGTTGGATCAAATGATCCAAGGTTCTGCGCGGCGTCCAGCTCCTGGGTTGTGACCAGCCTGCTGTCGCGCATTACCAGCCCTAAGTTGCCCGTAAGTGCAAGTTGCGGATTCGCGTTGCACGCCGCCAGTGTCGACAAGCTAACAGGAGCGAAGGTCGAACCCAGCCGAGGGCAGGGGATGAAACCGACCGTACGGAGAAATGGATCATCGTCCAGGAAGTTACTCGAGAAAATTTGATCGGTCTTCGTCCGGATGTTGAAAGAACTCCCTATGTCGGCAAATGCGGCCACTCCGACTACGTTTCCGATAATGGGTATTCGATATTCAAAGTTCCCCAACAGTTGCGTGTCGCCTCCAATAGAAGTAAATGAGCGTGGCAGTGATACGACATTATTTCCTGTCACTCCCGTAAATATTCCAATATCAGCCACTCCCGGGGGCACGCCCGGAACAGGAACCGCAGGTCCAATGCCGGTAGACGAGATCGTAACGTTGCGCGACGTGATGAAAGTATCAAGTGGTGCAATCGGACTGATCGACCTAACGTTGTAACCGCGGATCGTAAACTCGTCACCGAGGAAGTAGCGTTCGAAGATTGGGACCCCGTCGACAAAAGCGAGTGATTGCGAATTCTTAACCTTCTCCGTTACGGCAAAACTTCCCACTGTTCCCGCAAGAATGCGGAACCCAAAAACCTCCGGGTGTTCCGACTTCTTTCGCCGCATAGGAAAATACTGCGTGAAAGACAAGGTCGGTTGATACGTGCGCACATCGCCACCCAAACCAGCCAGCGCGACAGAAAGTGAAAGCTCACGCCCGCTAGTCGGATCCACACTCGCGTTGCGGGTGTCATAGCTAAAAGACAGGGTGCCCCGACTGGTAATGATGTTGGGCTGAGCGTAAATGACCGGGATGAACCTGTTTGGATCACCCGCCAGATTCGACTCCGGATCCTTAACGGTGGTCGTTGAAAACTGGTACGACGCCCCCACTCGCGAGAATTGCGTGAAACGTCGTTTCCGGTAAAACTCCGAGAGCGGCGCGCTTAGGAAGAGAGATCCGCCGTACGACTCGCGTGTGAACAAGTTCTCCTCGTCCGCATTCAGGAAGTCGAGGGTCGAACCCGATAAGCCTTGCTGGGCGTCGATGTTCTGCGAAAGAAAAGTTCCTTCACCAAAGAACTTCTGGCTGAATGCGAAGACGGAAAATCCTGCTGTGATCGGTCGATTCTTTATATAAGGCTCAGTAAATGAAAACTGGAAAGACCGCTGCCTGTTTCCCGCAGCAAGGTTAATCGAAAGAATTTCACCGCGACCCAGAAGGTTGTTGGTGGAATACTCAAGTCCAAAGAACGAACCTCCGATTCCAGAAATTCCTCCGTTGAAAGATATTTGCTGACGACCGCGTTCAGATACTTTCAAGTTGATGTCAACGGTGGCCTCTTCCTCATTAGTGCGGAAGTCCGCGTCTTTGTCTTTGTCAATCGGCTCGAAGTAACCGCTTTGATTCAACTTGATGACTGAGTACTCCCAGGCCGACTGGTTGTAGATATCGCCCTCGTTAATTAGGACTTCGCGACGTAAAACATTATCGCGCGTGAAAGTATTACCGACGAACTCAAGACGCCTC
>DASSCG010000201.1:0-13342 GCA_035697925.1 Pyrinomonadaceae bacterium | reverse complement strand
GAAAGATCCTTTTTCATGTTGGGTGGCAGTTGAAACAAGATGGGACCAAGACTGGCCCCCAGAGTTGAAATGGTATCCAGAAGGAAACCGGTTTCTACATCGGTTTCCTTCAGACGCTTGAAGTGAGTGATCCGCTGCGACGCCTTTACCGAAAACTTGAATCCGTCGGGTACCTGCTCTTTCCAGCTTTCCAACATGCTCTTCTGCGGCAGCCGGTAAAAAGTATTGTTGATCTCTACAGCTGGTAAACGGGTGGCATAATAAGTCAGCATCTCCTTGGCCGGCAGCTTTTCCGGATAGAAGCTTCCTTTCCATTCCTTGTAACTGTAGCCACTGGTACCTACGTAGAGAGTCAATTCAACGCTCCCACACACTTCGGTGATGGTTAATCAACGTGCAGGTGATTGCTTGATGAGAATATTGGTTTTGTTATCTTCGGTAGCTATCGTCGCGGTGACATTTTGGTTTTTTAAGACGAAGCTCGTAGAGGTCAGCCGCATTCTCTTGGTAGGTTTAAGGCTTGCGTCGTACCACGCCAGGACCTTGTCCAGAGAATCGCCAGTCTGTAGTTGAATTGCCCGACCCGCCTCGGTCGTCATATCCACCACCGTTTGCGACCCGGGATAAATCAGCCCTGCGTTGTCAGTAGCCGTGCTATGGCTCCTCATCTTAACAGTAGCAACGGACACAACGATTCCAATAACTACAAGCAGGACTACGCCTCCGATGATTGCCGGCACCAGTAGCCTTCGTTGAGGTGGAGTCGTATTGTCTCGGGTGACTGCCGGGGCAATTGAGTCGCGGATAGGGTTGTTTAGCGAGCCGCGGTCAGAACGGGTTGGTCTTGGGTCAAGGCGTTGGGTGGTAACGCTATCAATTCGGTTGTTTAGTGCGAGTGTAGTTTCTTCTGAAGCGTTTGCATTACCGTAGGTCACAGTCGCACCGCACTGCCGGCAAAAGTTTGCCTCCGGTAGGAGCTCAGCGCTGCATGCAGAACATCGTGGAACGCTCATTTGGCCAACAAAATACCGCCGGCAATTATTTTGAGCAAGCCCGGGCTTCGGAACCGCAATCGTATGCTAGGGCTTGACCGCTCCTCATCCTGCCAAACTCAACTAGCGCCAGAGGCGCGGCAGAAGGTAGCCAGAGGCAAGCCGTTTTGCGCGCAGCCCCGGGGTTTCGTTCTAAAATCCGCCGCGCCCTGAAAGGGCGCAAGGAATTGACCCGCAATTGCGTATTCAGAGGCACTCATCCGCAGCAAGCAGTTCTCTACGCCCTTTCAGGGCGAGTCATGTTATTCACGGTAATCCAGGGGCGGCGCGCCAAGCGCTTGCCGCTGGCTACCTTCTGCCGCGCCTCCGGCGCTATTTGAGTGATTCTCTTATCTGTCTTCGACGATTTTTCGATCCCGTTCATTGTCGGCTCTGCTCCTTTTGTGATACACAGAGCGACAACCTGATCGCCGTTGAGCTAAATCGTTCGCCCCCACAAAACCTTTCCGAGGAGTTAAGCCAGCACTATGTCTACGGTCACCACCAATATCGAAACCTTGTCTCATGAGGAACGTGTGTTCCCGCCGGCGGCCTCGTTCTCCGAGAAAGCTCACATCAAATCAATGGCTGAGCTGGAAGAGCTTCGACAAGAGGCGCACGAACGGCCGGACGAATTCTGGGCACGCATGGCTGAAGAGCTCCACTGGTACAAAAAGTGGGACAAAGTTTTGCAATGGGATCCGCCTCACGCTCAGTGGTTCGTAGGAGGAAAGCTAAACATTTCTTACAACTGTCTTGATCGTCATCTCTCCACCTGGCGTCGCAATAAAGCTGCTCTGATCTGGGAAGGCGAGCCCGGTGACATGAGGACACTGACATATCAGCAGTTGCACACGGAAGTTTCTCGTTTCGCGAATGTTCTAAAGAAGCTGGGCGTTCAGAAGGGTGATCGCGTTGCGCTGTACATGCCGTTAATTCCGGAGTTGGCTATTTCGATGTTGGCTTGCGCGCGCATTGGGGCCACGCACTCAGTAATCTTCGGTGGGTTCTCCAGCACAGCTCTAATCGATCGCATCAATGATGCGAGCTGCAAACTCGTGGTGACTGCCGATGGCGGTTTTCGACGAGGGAACGAAGTGAAACTAAAGCCCGCGGTTGATGAAGCCCTTAAGAAGACTCCAACGGTAAAGGCTTGTGTTGTCGTTCGTCGAACGGCTCAACCCATTCACATGGAAGCTGGGAGAGATTATTGGTGGCACGAACTGATGGAGACCGTGGACGCGCCATGTTCCGCAGCGGAATTGGACAGCGAGCACCCCTTGTTCATCCTTTATACGTCTGGAACGACTGGAAAGCCCAAAGGAATTCTCCACACGACGGCCGGCTACCTGCTGCAAGCTCACCTAACAACAAAGTGGGTATTCGATCTCAAAGAGGAGGACATCTACTGGTGCACGGCGGACATTGGCTGGGTGACCGGCCACAGTTATGTGGTTTATGGACCTCTTTCAAACGGCGCGACTGTGCTGATGTATGAGGGAGCTCCCAACTATCCGGAGCCCGACCGGTTCTGGAGCATTATCGAACGGCATCGCGTGAACATTCTCTACACCGCGCCGACAGCAATTCGCGCTTTCATTAAATGGGGCGAGAGGTGGCCTCTGAAACACGATCTCAGCAGTTTACGACTGCTGGGAACCGTCGGAGAGCCAATCAATCCGGAAGCCTGGATGTGGTATCGAGAAGTTATCGGCAAAGGAATCTGTCCGATTGTTGACACGTGGTGGCAAACGGAAACCGGGGGGATCATGATCACACCGCTTCCCGGAGCCACTCCGACGAAACCAGGTTCCGGCACTCGCCCGTTCCCGGGAATCGAAGCCGACGTCATGACACGGGATGGCAAGTCTGTCGGCCCAAATCAAGGGGGCTATCTGGTAATCAAACGTCCCTGGCCTTCCATGCTCAGGACCATCTGGGGTGATGACGAACGTTATCGTGAACAATATTGGTCGCAAATCGACGGAATTTATTTTGCCGGAGACGGAGCCCGAATTGATGAGGACGGCTACTTCTGGATTATGGGAAGAATCGATGATGTCATTAATGTAAGCGGTCACCGCCTGGGCACGGCTGAGGTCGAAAGTGCTTTGGTGTCACATGAAGCCGTAGCGGAAGCGGCGGTCGTGGCTCGCCCGGATGAATTGAAAGGATCTGCCATCATCGCTTTTGTTACGCTGGAAGGGACACACGCACCCTCTGATAAGCTGAAAGAGATCTTGCGTGCTCATGTAACTAAGGAGATTGGCGCACTGGCTCGCCCAGAAGAGATACGTTTCAGCGATATGTTACCGAAGACTCGATCTGGCAAGATCATGCGGCGCTTATTGCGAGAGATTGCCACCAGCGGTTCAGTGGCGGGTGATGTCACCACCCTTGAAGATTTTTCAGTGCTTGAGAAGCTGCGCGCAGAGGAAGAGTGAGCATTTATCGTCTCTCATTTGTCATTTGTCAGTTTCATCGAAAGACGCGAACTAAGGATTAATCCTGCCAGTTTTTGCCAAAGCGTTATAAACTCTGCCTGAGCGCAGATTCCTCTTGCCCGATAAAGGAGTTGATGTGATGCCTCGCCAAACTGAAGTTGACCCCCGCTCAGGGCCACGGTACCTCGTGACTTTCGAAGTGCGTGCCGAGTGGGACGAGCCTGGGGGCGCCCATGTTCTCTCAGAAGGAACGACTGAAAACGTCGGGCCCGAAGGGACACTCGTGCATCTGCCAAAAAAACTCCCGGACGTGGGTAGTCGCGTCCGTCTTGAGGTGCAGAGCGAGGACGGCAAGAAACTACAAGTGATTGCCGAAGTACTGCGCATCGAACGCAACCCTGGTCATCCGCTCGCTGCTCTTCAGCTGCTGGGTGAGACTGACGAATGGAGGGGTTTAATTTGGGAGCCTGCCGCACCTCGTGTTGCGACCCCAGTCGTCACCGAGAGCGAAGAGGAAGAAGAAAGTGAGGAGGAAGACGAATTAACTAACTAACTGAGAGAGGCCTTTCATGACTTTTGCCCCGACTAACCTGCCCGATCATGACCGGCGCAAATTCCCACGTTATTACATTAGTTTCCGTCTAACGCTCGCTATCGAAGATGAGAGTTTGAATGAATCAATTGGGCTTGGCGAGCCGGGAGATATCAGCCTCGGCGGGCTCCGGGTGCGAAACCTCCCCGCTTGTCCCCATGTACGAGTAGGTGATCGGCTCGGGCTATTACTGATGGACCGAGAAGATGCTTTATCTCTACATGGTGAAGTGGTCCATCATGGCACAGAGGACACGTTTGGAGTCGAATTTCGAGAGATGGGTCCGACTGAAAACCGTGGCATACGCGGCATCATCAAGCGGACTGCATTGACCTCAGATACAAATGGTGACTAAGGGAGAAACCAAAGAGGTAGCCCGCACTGCGGCAAAAGCTGCGGCCGAAGCATCGTGGCCGCAGACGCGGGTGATCCTGCGTGTGATTGCAATAGTGCTGTTCGTAGCGATTACGATTTGGGTAATCGTCAAGCTCACCGGTCTAATCCTGCTCCTGGTGCTCTCAGTCTTCTTCGCCTACCTGGTCTCACCTCTAGTGGACTTCCTGCGGCGACCTTTGATCATCTCCGGACGCAAACGAACCATGCCGCGCTTGTTGGCAATCTCCCTTGCTTACATAGTTCTCATCGGCGCCATTGCGATTGCGATTTACCTCCTGGTACCTCGCTTGGGCAGTCAATTTCCCGAGTTTGCGCAACAGGCTCGCGGGTATTGGCGAGACTTGAGCGCCAGCACGCAGCGTTGGAATGAATATCTGCGAGTGCGGCTTCCTCCGCCCGTGATGGATGCGATAAACAGCGAGGCTCCGCGGGCAGTTGAACGGGTTAGAGAAACTCTTGGCCTGGTAGTCGAACACATGATCGGGTGGCTCGCTTACATTCCATGGTTAATACTTATTCCCGTCTTGAGCTTTTTCTTTCTTAAGGACGCGGAGGATCTTCGTAACTCGGCCTTACAGATGCTGCCGCGTGGACGTTGGCGCTGGCGGGGTGATGAGTTTTTCCAGGATATTAGCGGAACACTTGCAGCTTATGTTCGCGCTCAGCTAACAGCTTGTCTGTTTATTGGAATTGTCTGCTCGATTGGTTTCGCGTTATTGGGCCTACCCAGTCCGCTGGTGTTGGGTTTTATAGCGGGCATCTTTGAGTTTGTTCCTCTCGTTGGCCCACTACTGATTGCGGTGCTCGCAGCCCTGGTAGCCACGCTGCATTCCGGTTCATTCTCGGCGCTGATAGTGATTGTGTTTCTCGCAGTGTTGCGTATCGTTCAAGACTACGTTGTCTATCCAAAACTAATCGGCCAGGGCATACACCTTCATCCCCTGGCGGTAATTATTGCGATTCTGTCCGGCGCCGAGCTGGCAGGGGTTGCAGGAATCTTCCTTGCGATTCCGGTGGTCGCAATACTTACCGTAAGTTATCGACATTGGCTAGAACACCGAGGCAGCGAGGGTCTGGCAGACGTCCTTGAAACCACCACCGTTCCAACAGTACCTCCGGTAGAAGGCGCCCCAATTGCGACTGGCAGTAGTCAACGCCTTGAGCATCCTCGCTCAACCACTACTCCCGAAGATATGGCCCGTGTGGGACCTGATCTCACGACTGGGGAATTGAAAATGCCGGGCGGCGATTGATGGGCTTTTTCGTGTGATTAAGTTTTCGGCTTTTCAGCTCTCAATTCCATTTTCCATTTTCCATTTCCCATTTCTCATTTCTCATTTTAATTTTCGTGTCGATTCGTGTTAATTCGTGGATCGGATGATGGGTTTGGCAATGAAGAACGGTCCACGAAACGACACGAAAGTACACGAAACAATAGCCCTGAGTCCCTTTCGAAATGACCAAATGAAAAATGAGAAATGAGAAATGATAAATGGTCTGAATCCAGATCGTGCGAAGCCACTCACTCATAACACAGACTGAAGTCTGTGCTACGTTCCTTCACTAATCAGCACGACATCATTGGTCCAGAACCCGCGTGAGAGTAGAGCGTGTCCGTCCGAGGAGAAATCAAAGGAGTAAAATTGCTCTTTCGTGAACTTGGTGAGCTGCTTTACCGGGCTTTGATCAAGTGTCTGAAGCATCAGGTTGGTCACCCCGTTGCGGAAATCAATGAACAGCACACCATTTCCATCCTGCGACCAATGAATGACGCTGTTTGCAGTCGCCGGACTCTGGGGAACGTCCAGTAGTCTTACGGGCTGACCTCCTTCAAAAGGAACAATGGCAATCTGCCAGGGTGCTGCCGGCTTATCTTCTTTTTGCCATACCGCAATTGTCTTACCGTCAGGTGAAACTGCCGGCCGCATCGATAACTTAGTAGTAACCTGCGAGGCTGCTCCTCCTTCTACCGGCATTCGCCACACAGTTGGTGTTCCCCCTGAAGTGTGCTGATAGAGCACCCACTTTCCATCCGGTGAGACTTCCGGCCAATTACTTTCCTCTCCATCCTTTGTCATCTGCACCGGATTGCTGCCATCACGTTCCATGCGCCAGATCTGCCAGGAGCCCGAACGGTTTGAGTGAAAGAAAACGTAACGCCCGTCAGGCGTCACAGCTGGCCCATAATTTCGGCCAGCCCCCGCAGTCAATTGCTTCTGACCAGCGCCGTCGGCCGACATCTCCCACACATCTGCGGCACCGCTCGCGTCCGAGGCGTAAAGGATTGAGCCTTCCGGTGTCCAGATTAGATCAAAGAAGCGTCCGGCACCGGAGGTGATTGGCCTCGTGTTTCCCGGGTCACCCTTGGCGCCTACAAAGATGCTCGTAAGCGTCTGGCGCTGGACGGTGAGCAGCACATCAGAACTTGCAGGCAGGCTCACTCCGCGATAGTCATTTGGATCATTTGTGATCCGTCGCAAGTCGCCGCCCGGGTAACCCACACGCCAGAGATGAAGAAACCCTGATGAGGCGTCCTGGCCCGTAAGAATTAGTGCACTCCCATCCGGAATCCACCCGGTCTGACCAATTTCCTGCCACCTTTTCTGAACGAGTTCACGCTCAGTGCGGTCGGAGAGTCGCAGCTCAGACAATTTCATGAAAAAGCCGTTGTCATCGGCGGTTAGTGTTACACACACCATGGTTGAGCCATCCGGCGACCAGGCGGGCGCCGTCGACATAGAGAAGTGCTCGGGGTACTTTCTCGAGCCAATCTGCTGTTCTCCGGAACCGTCGATACGGGAAATTATCAACAAATCTTCTCCGGCTTCCTCGTTGCTGCGGACAAAGGCATACTGCTTTCCGTCCGGTGAAAAACTAATTGGGCTATCCACACCTCTGACTACTTGCTTAACCGAACCTCCGAGGGCAGGAACCTGGTAAAGAATTCCGGCGGCGCCATCAGTGCCCGGAACGACGTAATAGACGTAAGTGCCATCGTTTGAGAAGGTCAGGCCGCGATATTCAGTTTCAGCTGGCGGTACGATACGAATGCTATTTGCCACAGCCATCTGTCTAACCCAAATGCCCTGCTTACCCACCTCGTCCATCACATAAGCTGCATACTTTCCGTCTCTTGAGATCGCCGCATTGACCACGTTTCCGCTGGCCGTAATCTTTTCTATTTTCGTTGTGGCGAAGCGGACAGTAGGCTTCATGAGAGCTCTGTACCCAAAAAACCCTCCCACCAACAGCACCACAGCCGCTACCAGTCCAAATAGCCAGGCACGCTCCCTGCGATGATCTTTGTAGACTGCATTAACTGCATCAGCGAGGCTGGGATTTCGGCCCGTGCTTGGACCAGTCGGGTTTAAACTGAAGTGAGGAGTCGGGGAGATGTGACCTCCGCTGATGCCCGCAGACCTGGCATACGAATTCGCCTGCACGGTTTCTTCTTTCAAGCCAACTCGAGTCAGGAGATCTGTGAAACGGGGGTCGTCCCGGAGGTAGTCCAGTCTGGGGTCAGTCCCCAACCAAATCAGCCATTCATCCCTCTGTTCATAGCCTTTTTCCAGGCATTTCAAAGCTCCGTCACGATCGCCCAGACTGGTAAGAATTAACGCAGAGAAATAGGGGGAGACATATCGCTGCTCCCCAATTTTCTTGAGATGTTCCAGAATTGCGCGCGCTTCATCGGCTCTACCGCTGGAGGCGAGCGTATAAGCCATCGCTGACAAAGGCACTACTGAACCGGACATCAGCTCCATCGACCGATTCAAGGCGTTGATCGATTCTTCATAACGCCCCAAACGCTCGTAAACAAATCCAAGCATTAAGTGGCTATTACTGAAGTTTCGATCTATGTCGAGAGTGGCTCTTAATTCCTGTTCGGCCGCCAGGTATTGGCGCGCATGGAAGTAGGTCCAACCCGCTATTGATCGATCCATCAGAGATAGCGGATTGATCTCCTGGGCACGCTTTATTTCTGCGATGGCTTCGTCGAAACGGCCTGCGGCAGCTAATAGATTTGAATACCACTGGTGTGCCGGCCCGTAGTGAGGGTTGAGCTCGATGGAACGCTTGAACCGCTTTTCCGCTTCATGCCAGTCCCAGTCGTAACAAAGAGTGGTGAACGCCAGTGCGGCGTGAGCCTCTGCGAGTGAATCATCCAAATCAAGCGCGGCGGTTGCCGCTGACTTGGCTTGAGAGAAATTCTCCGCGGGTGCGCCGATACCAAAAATCGCTGCCCAGTTGTAATAGTCCGCAATGCCTACATGCGCCTGTGCATAGTCAGGATCTAGACGGATGGCTTCGTTGAACTGTTCCAGCGCTTTGGCGAAGTCGTCTGGAGTAAAGCGGTTCCAGAAATAACGCCCTTTCAGGAAAGCCCGGTACGCATCCGAATTTTCTGTCTCGCGCCGGAGAAGGACTTCCCGTTCTTGTCCGGTTAGTCGAGGGACTAGTGCATTAGCAACCTGCTCCGAAATTGAATCTTCTACTGAGAAGAGGTCGGTGAAGTTTTCGTCAAACTTCGCGGCCCAAAGCGGATTTCCATCTCGCATTCTGACCAGCTGCACGGTGAGTCGCAGTCGATCTCCCGCGCGTTGGATGCGCCCGTCGAGAACATAGCCGACGTTCAGTTCCTGACCTGCCGCCAGAATGTTGTGAGTTCCATCGAAGTACTTAACTACGGCACTGGTGGGCCGAACCATAATGCGTTCAAGATTGCTGAGCTTGGTGATGATCGCATCCGCTAATCCCATTCCCAAAAACTCATCGGTCTTTTCTTCGACACGCAGAACCTGGAATGGCAACACAGCCAATGAACGAGACCCAGTGGCAGGTTCGCCCGTGTCCGTTTCCGGAGGCAGCGACGGAAAGTATGAGGGCGCCGATACAGGATGGCCTTCGAGATACCGGCCGATGTCTGCTGACAATTCTTCGACCGTGCTGTATCGCTTCGAGATCTCCTTACTCATAGCCTTAAGCACGATGTTGTCGAGACTGCCGGAGAGTTCTCGTCTGAGCTGTTCAGGGGTGGTGCTGCGTGCTTTGCTGACACTGTCGGGCGTGATCTCGATTGGATCGCGGCCCTCAAGTGTAAACACTTCAATCAGATTTACTGCCACACTGGGCAAGTCTGGCTCGACCTCGCACACCACCCGCGCCAACTCCTCTGATGAATGGCTCTTGATGCGGTAAGGCCGATGATCCGTAAGCAATTCGTAAAGCAGCACACCCAAGCTGTAAACATCACTGGCGACTGAGATCGGCTCCCCTCGCACCTGTTCCGGGCTGGCATACTCTGGCGTCATCATCCGCACTGCTGCGGTCGTTGGGTCGGACACCTGTGATGCGGCCAAGTCCGTGTTCAGAAGTTTGGCTATGCCGAAATCAAGCAGCTTGGGTATTCCAGATGATGTGACCAGAATATTGGTGGGTTTTAGATCTCTGTGAATAACGAGGTTCTCATGAGCGTATTCAACTGCTTCGCACACTTCACGAAAAAGTTTTAACCGCTCCCTGATCGAGAGTTTGTGCTCATCGCAGTAACGGTAAATAGGGTGGCCTTCGACGTACTCCATGACGAAGTAAGGAAGCCCATCATCCGTCGTTCCTCCGTCAAAGAGTCTGGCGATGTGAGGGTGATCGAGGCTGGCCAGGATTTGGCGCTCATTGCGAAAGCGACGGACAATAAAATCCGTGTCCATACCTCGCTTAATTAATTTGATAGCGACGCGTTTTTTGTATTCGTCATCGGCGCGTACAGCCAGGTAGACTGAACCCATTCCGCCTCGACCGATCTCGCGTTCAATCCGATAGGCTCCCAGACGCTTGCCAATCACCGTCTGCGGCGGTTCCCCCACCCTGGTATCAGTCAACGCGCCACCAAACGCGGGAGAGTCGAACGAGGTTCCGGCACGCTCAAGTGACAGAAGCAAGGTGTCAACCTGGTTCCGAAGCGTAATGTCATCGGCGCAGACGCTGTCGAGATAGGCCTTGCGCTCTTCCGGGGGCCGTTGCAGCACAGCTTCGAAAACCTGTTCAACTTTTTTCCAGCGTTCGGGGGTCACAGCTTTATCTTATTGCGATGTCTAATGTAGTGATACTTGTCTGCCGGAGCTACATCGGAAAGCAACTGCGCAAGAATCATCGGGAAGAGCGACTACTACCAGAAGTCGATCAACAACGGAGACTAAACTGAGAATAAAGGTTAGCCTGCAAATCAGTCAAACCTGAACTTTGTACAATCCTATGAACCGTTATGAGCGCCAATTCAGCGAGGAAATCAGCAGGTTAGGAACGGTGGTTTTATCCTTGCTTGTCTGTCGATGTTAGTCGGCGGGGGTAAACCGCCCTTCCTAACCTGCGAATTAACCCAACCGTGAATTAGAAACCCGCAAAATTCACTGGCTGCTTAGCATCTTAACAACTCGAAACACAGGATAACTTGCCGCTAGGAGAACCAGAGCGTACACGCTATTGCGCGTGTCGCTCGCGACTGCGCCCACCAGAAACAATAGCGATCCGATCAGGGCGAGCGCAGTCGTCCATGGATAGCCCCACACGCGATAAGGGCGCTCTTTCTCCGGCTCCCGCCGGCGCAACACAAAGACGGAAATGAACGACAGGGTGTAGTTAGCTACAAAGAAGAACGCGAGCACCGTGATGACTTTTTCAAAAGTCTGCCCAAAGACGATGAACAGCAAGGCCACCGCCGTACTAACTAAGAGCGATATCGTTGGTGTTCCGCCTTTGTTCACGTAAGCCGCTTTACCGACGAAGATTCCGTCTCGACTCATCGCATACAGCACGCGCGTAGCCATCAGATGTAAAGCATTAATTGCGCTGAGCATTGAAACTATCGTCAACGATCTGAATACCGTGTCGCCGTACTGACCAAAAATCACCTCAGCGGCTGCGCCTGCAGCAAAGTCCTGGCCGGCGATCTTAGATAAAGGTAATACGTAGAGCAGCGACAGGTTGACCAGAAGGTAAATAACTATGACGGAGAGTACGCCGCCAAATAATGCGCGAGGAATGTCTTTGCCAGGACGTTCGACTTCCTCGGAGAAGTAGACCACTCCGGCCCAACCGTCGTAGGTATAGATCACTGATTGCAACGCGAGAACAAATGCTGCCAGGAGTGGAAATCCGGCGGGGATCGGTTTCGCAGCCTGAGCTATTGAGCCTTGGCCGCCCAGAAGAAATGCAGCAATGATCAGAGTAAGAAAGGCAAGAGCCTTCAACAAACTCGTCACATTTTGCACATTGCTGCCCCAGATGATGCCGCGCCATTGCAAGAGCGCGAAAAAGATGGCGATAGAGACAGCGATCGGGACGCTTTTACCAGCAAGCGCGGGAAACAAAGCTCCCGCGAATTCCCCCACGACAATAGCAACTGCCGCAGTACTGCCGCAGCTTGAAATCCAGTCGCTCCAGCCCACAATAAATCCTGCGTACTCACCCAGTGCGTAGCGAGCAAAAATATACTGGCCACCAGAACGAGGAATCATCGCGCCCAACTCAGCAAGTGAAATGGCGCCGAGGAGTGCGTACAACCCACCAACCACCCAAACGCCGAGAAACATCCAGGTGTTTGGAAGCAGTTCTGCGATGACGCCGGGAGTGCGGAAAATTCCTGCGCCGATTGTGTTGCCGATGATTACGGCTAGACCAAAACCGAGACCGAGAACCTTAAGAAGCCGGCCGGAGCGATGAGTTTGTGTGTCCGTGGCTGAAGGGTTTTGCAAAGAGGTGGCTCGTTATTTGAGAGGTTCAATTACATTTTCCATATGGCATTTGACATTTCTCATTTGTCATTCGAAGCCCGCGACAGCGGGCGGCAGAGCTCGAGAATCGACATCAACGATTTCTTATAACTGCCGCCCGCTTCGCGGGCTCGAGAACTTGATGGAACTCGCCTGGGGCTTACGCCCCAGGCTATATGCTGACGCCACGCGTCGCGGGCTGCAATGACAAATGAGAAATGTCAAATGACAAATGGAAAATGATGGGTCCTTCAACTCACAATGAACTTGTCGCTTGCAGTCCTGCCTTGAGATCAGCATGAAGCAGCCTGTGAAACAGATGCTCGCCGGCTTCCCTTCTAACTGAAAGCCGCCCGGCGTTGTAGGCACGTGAGTTCAAACCACGTTGCACAGACCGGCAGATCGAAACGTCTTCATCCTGGATACGTTGGCCGACTTCGATGCTGGCACGGTTGCGTTCGCGCGCGGCTTCGGAGACATCAGGAAAGTAGAAATCGAAAATGACTTCCGTCTTGTCGACGCTCAAAGGAAGGACCAGATTAGTATCCATCACTCCGTCATACAAATTAATCATGAAGTTTGGATAGATCCAGTAGTAGAGCGCGCGATCTCCTTTTCTGACGGCGCCGGTTTCGGGTTCGGCGCCAACACTGACGATGGGACTGGATTGCAAACAGAATCTACTGCCGTTCTCGATCGTGTAATTGCTGTAGTCAAGCACACTGTCGAGCCCTTTGTGGAGGTAAGGGACGTGATAACCACCATCGAGATAGTTATCGACGAAGACTTTCCAGTTGCAGTCGAATTGGTAATGACGCCGTTCCATCCAATGCAGCTTCTCGAGTCCGAGAGGTCGAATTTGATTAATCAAATCTGTGCCTAGAAACTGTTCGAGGTCGTTGCCGGGCTTTCCATTGGTCGCCGAAGAGAAGTTGGTCTCCGTATCTCCTACCCTAACGAACACCCAGTTTTCCCAAACAGCAGTTTCTACTGGCAAGAGCCCATTGGCAGCCCGATCGAAATTACACACACCTGAAAAATCCGGCGTTCCCTTCAGTTCTCCGGCGAGTGTGTATGTCCAGCCGTGGTAAGGACAGCGAAGCTGGTTAG
>DASSCG010000200.1:0-4618 GCA_035697925.1 Pyrinomonadaceae bacterium | reverse complement strand
AACGACGTCTATAAATCCCAAGCCAATTTTATCTTCCTGATATTGGTGGGCACCTTCGTCCTCCAACTTACACTCTGGCAATGGCGGTGGTTAACCCTTCCGCTCATGCGTGTACCGAACCCAATACCTGCAGCCCCGGGTTGGCGAATCGCTGTGGCTGTAACATTCGTACCTGGGGCGGAGTCAATTGAGATGCTTGAAAAAACAGTCAAAGCGCTCATTGAAATAGATTACCCGCACGACACCTGGGTTCTCGACGAAGGAGACGACGCAGAAGTCCACGAGCTCTGCAAAAGACATGGTGCGCGGCATTTCTCACGCCGGCACATCCTTCGATACCAAACGGAAAGCGGCCCGTTCAAGTCCCAGACAAAGTACGGCAATTATAATGCGTGGTTAGCGGAGCACGGCTACAGTGGTTATGACCTGGTCGCGGCTTTTGATAGCGACCACATTCCCCATCCCGACTACTTACACCAAGTGCTCGGCTATTTCGCCGATGAAACCGTTGCATATGTCCAGCCGGCACAGGCGTACTACAACCAGCACGCAAGCTTCATTGCTGCGGCTGCGGCGGAAGAGACCTATGCCTACTATTCGTCAACCCAGATGACGAGTTTCGCGGTCGGCTTTCCAATACTAGTTGGCTGCCATAACACTCATCGAGTGACTGCACTCCGGCAAATAGGCGGGTTCGCGCCGCATGAGGCCGACGATATGGTCATGACATTGCTTTACAGGGCAAGCGGCTGGCGAGGGGTTTACGTGCCACAGATTTTAGCTCGCGGCCTCACACCCGTAGACTGGCCAAGTTACTTGAAGCAACAGCGCCGGTGGGCTCGGTCGGTACTTGACTTCAAGATCCGAGTTTTCCCGCGGTATGCTTCGCGGCTGCCGCTGCTTGAGCGCGTTCTCACGTACCTACACGGTCTCTATTATCTCCAAGGGCCGTTTACAGCGTTACAGATTTCGCTTCTGCTTTTCATGCTGGTGACAAACCTGGTGCCCACCGGAAACGGAATCTTTTTCTTGCTTCAGACAGGGTCGATCTGGCTCACGGTACTCATCTGCGATTTCTATCAACAGCGTTTTTTCCTCGACCGACGAAGCGAGTTTGGTTGGCACTGGCGTTCAGCATTTGTTGGTTTAGTGAAGTGGCCGTACTTCATGCTCGCATTTGCCGATGCGATCCGCGGAAAGTATGGAGTTTACCCGATTACGTATAAGACGCCGGCCTCAAGAAATGCGACTGGTTTCGCTATCACTCATGCGGCGTTGCTCGTCTTGATTGGTACTGCGTGGGTCATCAATTTCTTTAGCGGCGCCGCAGAGTTCATACCACTACACATCGCGGCCGGTTTGACGGCGATTTCGTCTCTTGTGGCCACCATCACCTCATTTCGTGATTTCCCGCCACCATACGAGTCAGAGATTTACCAGCGCTGGAATCAACGTCTAGAAATAGATCGGCCTCGGGGTGCATATCTCTTGGACGATTGATCTTTGTATCTCTCAGTTCCAACACGTTCTACAGCGCACCTCTCTAATAGGCTTGTCGGACGCTTGATATAACCCCAGCCGAGTTGATTCCTTTAGTGAAAGAGTTCGGCTTTGAGGGCATCATTGCCAAGCGTAAGGACTCCTGCTATGAGCCCGGCAAGCGCAGCGGTACATGGCTCAAGTACAAGGTGAACAAGGCCCAGGCGTTCGTGATCGGCGGCTACACGCCAGACAACCCGCTAGACGCGCTGATCGTCGGCTATTACGAAGGGGACAAGCTGATGTTTGCGAGTAAGGTGCGCAATGGTTTTGTGCCAGGTTTGCGGCGCGAGGTGTGGGCGAAGTTGAAGCAACTGCAGACTGACACTTGCCCGTTCGCCAACCTGCCAGAAAAGAAATGGACACAGTGGGCGCTCACACGTCAGGAGATGAAGAATTGTGTCTGGCTTAGACCTGAGCTTGTCGCACAGGTGGAGTTCACGGAGTGGACGCCTGATGGTCACCTAAGGCATTCTAGGGGCTGCGGGTTGCGAGAAGACAAAGAGCCCGAAGCTGTTCTACGGGAATGATAGGTCTTCTAGGCTGCTCATCTATCTTCACGACCGCCAGATGGCCTGAACGCAAGATCTCCGCGTTATCCAAGTTCAGCTTCCGGTTTCAGATATATACATTGACCCAGCGGCAGAAGTTAAACCAGGCGACATCGCGGCTGAGGCCTCGCCCGAGCCAGCTTATTGATGCTGAATACAACTAAGCTGGCTGCTGGGAATCGCCCTCAGCTAAAATCGTTCATTCAGCCATTCAGCATAGAAATCAAAACTTCTCCCAAAGGTGTCACCGAAATACGCAGTGGCTTGTTCGGGTGTGAGAGTCGGGTCGATTTGGAGCGCGCACTCAGAGCAGGGTCCACCACCGTGTACCGCTCCCTCATTGAACGCAAGTGTTTTGTCAGGACTTGTCGCAAAGTCATAGATGATCTCGTCTGGTCTTATGAAATAGTGGCCGGTATGGGCAATAATAATAAGCGGAACGGTGATGCCTTTAACGTTGGTGACAGTGGATGTCGCTGAGGAGTCATAATCCACTCCGGTCATATCATTCTCAGTTTGAGTGTAGAGCCTTGGCGTGGAGCGTAATGCATGGGCACCGAGCCAGATATGGACACTGGTAGAGATAGTAGACTCCTCGCAGTCCAAAGCTGCCTCACGATCCCCGGAGGGTGGTCTCACCGATTCGATTATCTGCTCCGGCCTTGAGCCGTCCCGCGCCAGGAGGATGTGCGGCTTCTTAGTATACTTCAGCAAGGAGATGTCAGGCTGCCATAACCGCGCATTAGTAGAGCCCACGACTTCAAATGGAATATCATCGCCTGAATGAGTGGGATCACCGGTACTCTTGTTCATCTTCCGCAATAGATTTAGCGCCTCGTTGATAAGGTGCTGATTCCGCCGAGCCTGCGCGGTCGTATATCTTCTGCTAAAGCCCTTAGTGTAGGTTGCGGCATCTCTTTCTACGTCATAGCCATTAACAGCACTAAACATGTCTAGGGCAGGATTGCGTGGCTCGCAGGCATTATTCTGAATTGCGGGATCAACATAAGTAAATGTGGCTAGGGCATCTCCCAAATGGGCGTCACGCATCATAATGCCATCAGCCTGGGGAAGGTTGTGAAGGTTCGTGTCAACACAAGGAAGGATTTTTTCCGGGTCTTGGCAAACATTTGGCCCGTTCTCCGCAACGTTCTGGTAAAACGCCATCATCGGCGCTCCCATGCTACCACCCAAAAAGACGGACCTTTGTAATTGCCCGATCGCTTACGCGTTTCTGAGATAATCTATCGCCGATTTGATCCCTGGCGCATGTTGTTCATACCCATAATAGCCATTTGGGTTGTTGGTAAATTCGCTGTCGGCGCAGAGAGTGGTAAAACCTCGCTGCGCCAGAAGGGTGCAGCCCATGTAATTCACCGAGCTCGAGTAGGGATGCATGATGAATATTGCCACGTTGGCTCTTCCAAGCACGTTCCCAGTGGGTCTGCGCAACGTTGCTGCTGGCAAATTGGGGAGAGCGCTCCCGAGACTGTTATTGAAATTGGTGGTTGTTGAGGCTGAGCGTGGGATATCGGAAGCCACGCGAAGGTTGCAACCAGACAAACGACAATGATCGATAACCCTGAGTTAAACATCATCTTTCTCCTCTACTTCCGTTAACTAGCGTGAACAGCAACTTCCTATCAAGGTGGCATATCAAAATCGTTGATTGATCCACTCGCTAACATAATCAAAATAGTTCTTGACCGTATTGGAATACTGTCCCGGAACTTTCTCGCATGCACTACAGGGTGTAACACCGTGAGAAGCCCCTTCGACGAAAATTATGTCCTTGTCGCCACTTCCAGAAATCTCGTAAAACTGCTCACCGTCCTGAAGAAAATTGTACTGCGAGCCGGTAAAAACCGAGACCAATAGAGGAATACTGATCTTTGGTGTAGCACATACGGTAGAGTTGTTACTGGAACACCAATCGATCCCATTCATGGAATCAGTTGCCCGGGTAGCGTTTGCACTCAGAAACGATGCCACCGTCATTGGACCTCTAGCACCGCTCCAGAATGTCTTACTTGTCTCGGCTGTTTGCGGGGAGGGTACATGCACCGTCTCTACGATCTGTGTCACTACAGTACCGTCGTTCTTAATGAGTTTATGGGGATTGAGCGTGCTGTGACGAATGTCCACGTCCAGCTCCAAAAGGTGCGCCCCATCAATCCGTGGAATCTCGAAGGGGGCATCATCTGTGTAAATGTATTTGCCTTCTTCGATTCTACTTCTTATGTCTAACGCTTCATCAATCAACCGATTCATTCGCTCCGCCTGTGCCTTAAAGTATTTAGCCTGGAACTCTTCAGAGTAATTAGAATCACCTGTTGGATTAAAACCATTGGCGGGGTTGAACGGGTTCAGGTCGGGGCGCAAAAGGTCTGGCCGGTTTTCACTAACAATCGCCGGGTTCATGCCTCTTACTCTCCGAGCCGGATTTCCCGGATGCGCATCAACTAGTATGATGCCGTCGGCAGGAGTCAGCCCGGCAAGTTCATTGCCGCACTGAACTAACTTATTTG
>DASSCG010000199.1:0-3198 GCA_035697925.1 Pyrinomonadaceae bacterium | reverse complement strand
TAGAAGCGTTATCCGGTGCGGCTGTAATGTCCGACCAGACGACAGTGACAGCGGTTCCTCGTGGTTCATCTAAGGTTGGTAGGTTGTTGCCCTGGATTATTGCCGGCGCGTTTGGGTTGCTCTCGATCGGACTGCTTCCGTTTGCTATTTCTTCACTCAGGCAGACACCGGCACGTGAGAGCGTTATTCGCTCTGCGATACTTGCTCCGGAGAATGCGACCTACTTCCCATTCAATCAATTTGCTCTGTCACCGGACGGGCAGTGGTTGGCGTTTGTTGCTAGAGGAGCTGGCGGCCAGAACATGCTCTGGCTTCGACCGCTCAACGCGAGTACAGCTCAGCCGTTGGCTGGTACTGACGGGGCATCTCCTTCTTCTCCTCCGTTCTGGTCACCCAACAGCCGCTTGATTGGGTTCTTCGCTGGTAGAAAGCTGAAAAAGATCGACGTCACCGGCGGACCGCCCCAGACAGTTTGTGATGCGATCTACGGTCGAGGTGGAACCTGGAATCGCGATGACGTGATCATTTTTGCACCCAGTGTATCGGGTCCGTTGCATCGCGTTTCCGCTGCCGGTGGCACATCTACTCCAGTAACCAAAGTTGATTCCACCTCATTTTCTCATAGATGGCCCTACTTCCTACCCGACGGACATCACTTTCTCTATCGCGGTACGCTCCCTGCCGCCAATGAGAACAACGGCATCTATCTGGGCTCACTCGAATCGACCGAGCAGCGACTAATCATGCGAAACAACGCTAGTGTCGCATTCGCTTCAGGACGCCTGCTCTTCGCACGAGACACGACATTGATGGCCCAGAGTTTTGACGAGAACAACTTTGGATTAACAGGCGATCCTTTTCCTATTGTTCAGCAGCTTCAAGTGGATCCTATTGGCGGCAGAGCAATTTTCTCGGTATCGGACAACGGCATTCTCGCTTTGCAGAGTGGCATAATGAGAGGTAATGGACAGCTAATCTGGTTTGATCGCAATGGCAAGCAAATCAGTGATATCGGTGAATCAGGTTTTTACGGGCAGCCTCGTCTTTCAAACGACAATCAGAAGATAGCTACATCCATTTTTGATCTTCAGCTGGCAAGCTCTGACATTTGGATCTATGAGCTGGCACGTAACGTCCCGACCAAATTCACCTTCGATCCGAACTTCGACGGCGACCCACTATGGTCGGCCGATGGCAAAGAGATTGTCTTCGGTTCCAATCGAAAGGGTTTAAGGGACATTTATCAAAAGGCTTCCGATGGCTCGGGCAGTGAGGAAATTCTATTTGAATCTGCCGAGAACAAGGTTCCCACTTCATTGTCGCCGGATGGTCGCTTCGTCGCCTTTACTAATACAGATATTAAGGCGAACACAAAACAGGATATTTGGATTTTGCCGCTGTTTGGCGAGCGCAAGCCTGATGCATTTCTAAAAACGCAGTTCGACGAATTCGGCGCCCAGTTTTCTCCTGATGGCCGGTGGCTGGCGTATGTTTCGGATGAGTTAGGGACCACTCAGGTTTACATAGCACCTTTTCCTGGGCCAGGTGGTAAGTGGCAAGTATCAAAGAGCGGCGGCACAGAACCGCGTTGGCGTGCAGACGGCAAAGAGCTGTACTTCGTTTCAGCTGACAGTAAGCTGACGGCAGTGGAAGTAACTGCGCATGATGCGACAGTTGAGATCGGCATTGCACAGCCACTTTTCGAGGTAAGGTTGTTTCTTTCGCCGGGTACCCACTACGACGTAACACGAGACGGCAAGCGGTTTCTGATCGACGTGGCAGGAGAAGGCAGCTCAGTACCGATCATGCTTATGGTCAACTGGACTGCGGAACTGAAGAGATGACTGTAGCAGAATAGGCGGCGATTTAGCTTCGGGAGCACGGCTAAAAACCGAGCACCACTTTCTGCAATACGCGTTTCGTTTTGACTTCCCTTGAAATACAGCTTTGCCTCAAAAGTCGATTTCGGTGGTAACCTCGTGTTTAGTTCGTGTGACTTCGTGGATCGTTCTCTTTGTCCAGAAAGGCAAGGCGATCCACGAAGCCACACGAACCAACACGAACCAAAAATACTTCCGACTCGAGCTAGATGTGACTTTTGAGGCAAAGCCTTGAAACGCAATCCTGAAACCATGGAGACGGTCTACGAAGCCGCCGGTGGTCGCGACGGGCTGTTACGGTTAGCCAGCGCGTGGCACACGCGGGTGCTAGAGGACGAAGTGGTGAGCCACGCGTTCAGCCACGGATTCCACCCGCAGCACACCGAGCGCCTTGCCGCGTACTGGGCGGAGGCACTCGGTGGGCCAACAACGTACTCCGATCGCTACGGTGACGAGACCTCTGTCGTGCGGATTCACAGCGGCAATGGTCCGCACGAGGAGATGGACCAGCGGGCGATCGCTTGTTTTGATCAGGCGCTGGAAGATGTCGGCCTCGCCACCAACGAGCGGCTGCGACGGGTGCTACACGATTACTTCGCGTGGGCGACCACGACCACGATGGCTAGTTACCAGAACTCGGCAGAGGATGTGCCGGACGGTTTGCACATCCCGAAGTGGTCTTGGCACGGACTCCACAGTGCGTGACTGCTCGCATGCAGGATTCAAATGCTTAAGAGGCAATGAAAATCGAGGCTTGCCTTGGTCTCCGCCCTCCGCGTTACACACGTCTCAAAATTCGATCTTGACCGGAAAAAACTTTTCTGACATAGCAATTTTTTAGAGCATTTGAGCCGCTACATGATTTCGAATCTACGTTTTTCTTTTGAGACGTCACAACGGCGTCACAAGCAAAAAGATGGCTGTTGATCTTGCTGGTGTAAGTATTTGAACTAGGTCGGTTTATTGGTGGAGCAGAGGAGGGTCGAACTCCTGGCCTCCGCATTGAAATAGGCGACCGGCAAAAACGTAAGTTATTGCCTTTTCAAAAGTTGCAGCCACCGAGGAAAATCAGGGGTTTTTGACATTCCTTCCCATTCCTTACCAACGCTTATACGCCACGTGCTGTTATTTTTGTCCACAAATTGGCCACTTGGAAATTGAAGTCACACGACTTCGTCTCGGATAGATTTGACCGGGGTTTACGCCGGCCACTTCGATCACCCCAAGCAGTGCCTCGATGGGCCACGAACCACCCAGCCTCGAGGTTCGCCTGGGAACTCCGGAACAACGTCAATTCAATTTCATTGTGCCCGTCACT
>DASSCG010000198.1:0-5924 GCA_035697925.1 Pyrinomonadaceae bacterium | reverse complement strand
CCCAGTAGCAAGTTCAAAGACCAAAAACCAAAGTCCCAAGACCCAAACTGAAAAGATAGCGCGTCGCTGACTCTGACAAGGAATTTGGATCCAAAAAGTCGTTGCTCTGGTTTTGAAAGTTAATCGATGCTCGTCGGCAGTGCCTGGTTTGTAACTGCGATACATATCAAGCACGAACCAAAGCATTAGCGGGATGCCGCGTTTTCATCGCCCTTCTACTGGAGGGACAGGATGAAAAATGTCAGAGGAGTTTGGAGGAGCTGCGATGGATGGATTATTGAAAGACCTTCGTTATGCCTTCAGGAGTTTGGTGAAACGGCCAGGCTTCTCGCTAATAGCGATTCTCACACTCGCTCTGGGCATCGGGGCAAACACCGCAATCTTCACCCTACTTAATGCGGTCGTTTTCAAATCACTGCCAGTTCCGGCTCCTCAAGAGCTGGTGTTCTTCGACGACACACCCAGTGAAGGCACTTCGCTGGGTGACCCGCCCACCGGACAGTGGCAGCGCTTTTCGTATGCAAATTATCAATATTTCCGTGACCACGATCAGAGCTTTCAGGGCTTAAGCGCTTTTCGGAGCGGCGAAGCGGCGCTGGGTGTCAGCAGCGGCGATTCGCAGGCGGGCAACGCAGCGCAACGCGCGCGGGGACATCTGGTTTCGGGAAACTACTTTTCCGTGCTGGGTGTAAACGCGATGTTGGGGCGAGTTCTGTCGACTGATGATGACAAGCCCGGCGCCTCTCCTGCGGCAGTCATGAGCCATGCCTATTGGTCTCAACAGTGGAGAAGCGATCCTTCGATCGTAAACAAACAAATCGTCGTAAACGGAACCTCCTTCACTGTTGTGGGAGTTATGCCCCCCAAGTTTTATGGAGTGAGAGTCCGACGCTCACCGGACCTGTGGTTGCCACTCGCCTTTCAACCGCAAATTGAACTGCGACCGTCTGCCTTCGAGGACCACCGAGTCTACTGGCTGAATTTCGTCGGCCGGCTCAAGCCGGGTGTCACATTAGAACAGGCTCAAGCGAGTACCAATGTAGCGTTGAAGCAGTTCTTGACGAACGAGGCGGGGTCCAATCTCAACGACGATATACAAAGCTCGATAGCAAATTCTTATGTGCAGCTCGCGGAAGGTAGCCGGGGAATCTCCGGTCTCCGGAGAGTGTACGCGCAGGCACTGAAGATGCTGATGGTCATTGTCGTACTGGTGCTGCTGATTGCCGGCGCCAACGTTGGCAACCTGCTGTTGTCCCGAGCGGCTGCGCGCAAGGCTGAAATCTCTCTGCGACTTGCATTGGGCGCGAGCAGGTATCGCATCGTGCGCCAGTTACTCTGCGAAAGCCTCGCGCTCGCAGCCATTGGGGGTTTGTGCGGCATTCTTCTGGCGCAGTGGGGTGTCAGTATTCTTGTTGCCCTGGTGGCCCAAACGTCGCCCCTTGATGTCAGACCCGACACCCCGGTGTTGGTGTTCACTGCCGCTGTCTCCCTTTCAGTAGGTGTGCTATTTGGGTTGGCACCCGCACTTCGTGCAAGCAAAACGGACCTCACTACTGCTCTGAAAGAAAAGTCAGCGCGCACTGGACGCCGCCAGCTGCAGTTCAGTTTGGCATCGGCCTTGGTTGTTTCGCAGGTGGCACTTTCGATGGTGTTGTTGACTGGCGCCGGACTTTTTGCTCGAAGTTTAATAAAGCTTCAAGAAGAAGAAGTTGGATTTAATCGAGACAATGTCTTGCTGGCTGGAATCGATCCCCGTCTCGCCCGCTACAAATCAACTGAACTCAGCGCCCTCTACAGCAGGCTACTTGATCGACTGGAAGCAATACCTGGCGTTCAGTCAGCCACCGTAGCGACGTACTCACCAATGAGTGGGACCGGCAGGTCGGGCACTATCACGGTACGCGGCTACACTCCCGACCCCGGACAGGACATGGAAGTAGCCAACATTCTGATTGGACCATCTTACCTCGAAACGTTAGGGGTGCCGTTGTTGCTAGGTCGGGACTTTGGACCACGCGACACGCCTGCAGCCCAGAAAATCGCACTGGTGAATCAAAGCTTTGCGCAGAGATTTTTCCCGGGACAGAACCCGATTGGGAAGCAATTCTACTTTGGCGACGAAGATGATCCTGAGCGTGGCGAAGACCTCGAAATCGTCGGCGTCATTGGAGATGTGAAATACGACAGCGCCAGAGAAGAGGCTGGCCCAACGGCCTACCGGCCAATTCTGCAGGTTCAAGACTCAAGCGCTTACAGCAGCAATCTGCAAATTCGATCGACCGGCGATGCTGCCAGCCTCGCGCCCGAGGTGCGACAGGCGATCGCCGAAGTTGACGACAAACTTCCCATCTCCGGCGTTACGACGTTGCGAGAGCAACTAAAAGACTCGCTGGACCAGGAGAAGCTGCTCGCCCAACTAGTCAGCTTTTTCGGATTGCTGGCGCTCTTGCTTGCTTGTATTGGGTTGTATGGCGTGATGGCCCATGGAGTAGTTCGCCGCACAAAAGAGATTGGCATTCGTATGGCACTGGGCGCCGAACGCCGCAGCATTATTTGGATGGTATTGCGAGAAACGTTGGTCCTGATCCTGATAGGACTCGCCATTGGCATCCCCATTGCACTTGGCGCTGGTCGCCTAATCGCGAGTCAACTCTTCGGTCTCAGCGCTGCCGATCCGTTAACACTGCTCGGAGCCACGTTAGTTCTCATCGGTGTCGCCATTCTGGCTGGCCTCATGCCGGCCCGCAAAGCTTCGCGAGTCGATCCGTTAACTGCGCTTCGATATGAATAGGGTGAGCCATGGACTCTTTATTAAAAGACATCCGTTACGGCGTCAGGTCTCTCATGAAGCGTCCGGCGCTCGCGTTCATCGCCATCCTTACGCTGGCAGTAGGAATCGGTGCTAACAGTGCCATATTCAGCGCAGTCAATGCACTCCTCATTGATCCTCTGCGCTTTCCGGAACCCGATCGGATACTTGCTATCTGGGAAACGCAGCCAAGTCGTGGAGTTGTACGCAACGAAGCTTCGATGGCCAATTACCTCGATTGGCGTTCGCAGAATCAAACCTTCGAAAAGATGGGTCTCTATCGCTGGTGGAGCGCGAGTCTAACCGGCCTGGACACCCCTGAACGCATACAGGGTTTTTTGGTAACCGGAAATTTCCTGGAGGTCTTGGGAGTTAAGCCGGCGCTGGGCAGAGGGTTTGCCGACGACGAAGATCAACCGGGTAGGGACTCGGTAGCTATTCTCACGCACGGTTTGTGGCAACGTCGTTTCGGCGGTGACCCCGAGATTGTTAACAAGACCATCACGCTCAACGGATACACGTGCACCGTAATTGGTGTGATGCCACAGGGTTTCAACTATCCCGCCGGTGTTGAGGTATTAGTTCCTATAGAGATAACTCCGGAATCAGCGCGCAGCCGCCAGAGCCACTCTTACTACGTCGTTGGGCGTCTCAAACCCGGTGTCTCCATGGCCCAGGCGCAATCCGACCTCAGCACGATAGCGTCTCGACTCGAGAAAGAATATCCAGAGTCGAATACCGGCTGGAGCATCGTTACCTATCCAATCGTTGAGGATACAGTTCGTCTCTACAAGACTGCCGTGCTGGCATTAATGGCTGCAGTCGGTTTCGTATTGCTGATTGTCTGCGCGAACGTTGCCAATCTGATGTTGGCCCGGGCAGCCGGTCGACAGAAAGAGATGGCCCTGCGTGCGGCGCTCGGAGCGGGACGTTGGCGCCTTGTTCGCCAGTTACTCACCGAAAGCCTATTGCTTGCTCTGGTTGGTGGGGCTCTGGGAGTGCTGATCGCCAACTGGGGAGTCGACCTACTTCGCACACTGAACCCTGGCAAAGCCGCACAGTTTGTGCCCGGTTGGGATCGTCTCGGCGTCGATCCGACAGTCCTGTCATTCAATTTGGGTTTATCGCTCTTGACAGGTGTTCTTTTGGGACTCGCACCCGCATGGCAACTATCAAAAACTGATCTTAACAACGCGCTCAAAGAGGGTGGCCGCCAAAGCTCGTTAGGGTCACATCGTCTGCGCGGCTTGCTCGTCATCTCAGAAGTCGCTCTGTCACTCATGTTGTTGGTGAGCGCAGGTCTGCTCATGCGCACTTTCCTGGTGCTGCTGAAGACTGAACCTGGGTTCAATCCGAACAACGTGATGACCATGCGACTCAATCTGCCTGGGACGAAATACAAAGACGAGGCACAACGCTCAGCTTTCTATCAAGAACTTCTACGACGAGTACAGTCGTTGCCTGGTGTCGAATCAGCGGCGGCTGTCAACTATCTGCCTCTGGGTGGCAGCAATTCATCAGATAGCTTTCTGGTGGAAGGCATTCCGGATCCTCCGCCCGGTCAGAAGTTTATAGGACGCTACCGGAATTGCACTCCTGATTATTTCCGCACCATGGGAATTCCGGTAGTGAAGGGCCGTGCGTTTACCGATCAAGACAAAGCTGGGTCGCCACCAGTGATCATCGTGAATGAAAGCATGGCGGAAAAGTATTGGCCGGGCGCTGATCCCATTGGCAAGCGCGTCCGCTTCAACGCGCCTCTGAGCAAAGCTCCCTGGATGCAGGTCGTTGGAGTGGTCAAGGACGTTAAGCACGATCTGCAAACTCCGATTACCACCGATTATTACTTACCGCATGCGCAGGATTCCTGGAGCGCAATGGTTTTGGTGGCCCGCACCAAGGGCGATCCACTCTCGGTGGCGGGGGACATGCGACAGCTAGTGTGGTCGCTCGATAAGGACCAGCCAGTCTACGACGTGCAGACGATGGAACAGGTGCGTGCGTTTTCGGTCTCTCTTTACAGTTTCTCTGCAGGCTCGTTAGGGATCTTTGCGGCTATCGCTCTGCTGCTGGCTTCTATCGGAATCTACGGCGTGATGTCTTACGCCGTAATTCAGCGCACGCAGGAAATAGGAATCCGGATGGCGTTGGGGGCGCGCAGTGCGGATGTTCTGAAACTGGTGGTCAGAAATGGAATGACCCTCGCGCTGATAGGGATAGTTGCCGGCCTGGCGGGCGCGTTCGCTCTAACGCGTTTACTGCAGAGCTTGTTATTCGGAGTCACTCCGACTGACGCGCTCACGTTTGGTGCCGTCACGTTCGGGTTGCTGCTCGTGGCGCTACTTGCTTGTTACATCCCAGCAAGACGAGCAACGAAAGTGGATCCACTGGTGGCGCTGCGGTACGAGTAGCACAGACTTCAGTCTGTGATTGCTCTTTAAGATGTTTCGAGGATGAAGGATGTTTTTGGGACGATTCACAGACTGAAGTCTGTGCCACCGGGTTAGCGATATGTGGAGAACGCTGACACAAAATCTAAGCTACGGCATACGCACCTTGCGGAAGAATCCCGGCTTCACCCTGACTGCAGTGCTGACACTGGCGTTGGGAATAGGAGCAACGACGGCCATATTCAGCGTCGTCAATGCGGTATTCGAACCCATGCCGTATCCAAAGCCCGACCAACTTGTCATGGTGTGGTCCAGGTCTCGGGGCGCGAAAAATTCGGTGGCCGCGGGCGACTTTTTCGACTGGAAGCAGCGCAGTAAGTCCTTTCAAAGCATGGGCACTTGGGCCGGCGCGTCATTTAATGTGGCCACGGTTGACAGACCTCAGCAAGTAATCGGCTCGCAGCGAACGCCTGGCTTCTTCACGATGGAGGGATTGCCGATGATGCTCGGCCGCGATTTCCTTCCTGAAGAAGGCCAGCCGGGCAGAGACCGCGTCGTAATCCTCAGCAATCGAATGTGGAAACGGCACTTCGCTTCTGATCCCACCATCATAGGTAAAGACATCCGGATGAATGGTGAGTCGTACCAGATCGTCGGCGTGCTTCCGACCGGAATGTACGATCGCCTTCCAATGCAACTATGGGTGCCGCTCGCGTTCACTCAGG
>DASSCG010000197.1:0-4629 GCA_035697925.1 Pyrinomonadaceae bacterium | reverse complement strand
ACGACGACCTCGGGATCTTGGTTTCGTTTACGACGAGCTAGTTCTTCAGTCCGTTCAGGCGATAAGCGACCACCGCTGAATTCGCTCTCTCTTTTCAGCTCGCTACTCATACTCTCTAATTCGGACGTGACACTTCACAACCATCCGCCCAAAAATCCGGCGCGCCGCAATCCATTGACTATGTACGGACACTGCCTCATCAGCTGCCACAAAAGCCCTGAGCGATAATTTTCGATCATCAGGATGATCGGTCCTTGATTGAGTCCATAGTTCCACGGCGACACCCAACCGTGTTCGCTTCCGGAATTGGCAGGATATGTCGGGTTGAAAGTTGCCTTAAAACCATAATCCTCAGCCTGTTGCAACTCAATGTGGTTAATGAAGTACCGCAAAGTCGGTAAGACAATCTCTGGTGCAAACGGGAGCGACGCCACTACTGCCCAGGGCGCAAGCGTACCGTCATCCGGACCGTACGGAACACCACGCGCCAGATAATCAAAGAACTGCCGCTCCACCCCGTCAAGCTTAAGTGTGTCTGGTCCTGGACCATCGCTCGCCGTAATTCCCCAACAGTGCTCGCCGTAAGAAGCAAACTCGTTTGGATTGCGAATCGCGTACTGCTGCTGAACCAGAGTAGCGCGCCGGCTATTCTCGAAATAGTCGATTCCACGTTCGCGCATAGATGTGTCTTGGATGTCGCGAAAATCTATCCAGACATGAGAGAGTTGGTGGATAAACAGTGGCCCTGCATACAAGAACTCATAGTCGTAGATCTTCTTCCATGAATAACTGGAAGCCCAAGCCGCATAGCATTCTTCCGGCAAAGGGTACGTAGGAGATCCAAGGCCGAGCACATAAAGGATTAGCGCTTCGTCGTAACCTTGCCATCGATACTTCAGGAACCCAGTTTCCGGCTTCCAGCCGTGCGTTACTGTGGCGCCGCCGTTTTGGGCCCAGCGCCAGTCAGCCCGCCTGTAAAGTGCGTCGGCAAGCGTTCGAATTTGTTCCTCATCCGCAGAATCGTGATCGAAATAAACAGCAGCCGTTAGCGCTCCGGCCAGCAATAAGGCAGTGTCGACGGTTGACAACTCCGATTTCCAGGCGCGTTTCCCGGTTTGCATATCGAGGAAGTGATAGTAGAAGCCTTTGTATCCGGTTGCGTCGGGATCGGTGCTCTGCGGACTATCGTTGAAGAAGCGCAATGTTTTCAGTACCGTCTGCGCCGCTTCGTCACGGCTGACGAATCCACGTTCTACACCGATTGGGTATGAAGCCAGTGCCAACCCAGTGGCGGCGATACTCGATGGCCAGTCAGCTCTCGTTTTGTCTGCAACCAAGCCGTTGGCTGGATTCGTTTCTCTTAAAAAGTATTCAAACGTCCGCCATTGCAGCCGCTCCAGCATTTTTTTGTCATCGACCTGTTGCTGCGTCATCATGTCCTGAATCAGAAACAACTCCCAGCTACAGTCTCAAGAACGTTTACGTGAAATCAAAACTGACGGCAGCTACGCTATGAGCCGACAAATTAATGCCCAACTCAATCGAATGGTCCTCCAACTTAAGAGTAACCGGTTCCTTCTTAAGCTGAGACGCTGCCTGTAGTTGTTCCAGCTGTCGATTGCTTACATACTTCGGCTCACCCATCTCGCGCCACGCCGCCTTCGGGTTTGCGTGGTCCACATCGATTCTCTCAAGGTATGCATTGACGCGCTCAAACTGCGGCCCGTCATTCAAACGAATATTAACCCACTCAGACTTAATCGGATGACGGGGCAAGGCATGATTTGTGAGCAGTATCGTTAACCCATTACTTTTTCGGACTACCCACGCATCCACCGTCGTGTGTGAGCCGTCAACTTCCAACACCTCGGTGCCGAGTCGATGCATTAATTCGAACGCGCGATATGTGGGTTTTGGAATGCCGTACAGATTCAATAGGCCAAAGCCACCGTGAAACGGTATAGATGGAAAGTAGTTCTCCTCAAAGAGGTCTGAGAAAGTCCAGAAGCTATAGCCGTCGACAAGTCCATTTGCCTCCATCACCGTCTTCGTTACAAAGGCCGCTGCATAAGGTTCGTCATGCAATGGGTCCCGCGGATTAGACGACGTGTTCCACTCAGTGTAGTAAACAGGGAGCCCCTGTGCGCGCGCACGTACGTCTTGAGCCTGCTCGCGCAAAACGCTGCGCTCGCTTTTAGCTAATTGCGTCTCAGTGTCATCGCCCGGTTTACCAAAGGCATCAGTCGGGTAATGATGCGTCGAGATAAAATCGGCTGGCACATTGTTCGTCTCACAGAAGTCGACAAACTCTGTGATCCATCCGTTTGCGGCGGTGGCTGGACCACCCACTCTGAGCGAAGGATCAACTCCCTTGATGGCGTCGGCGGTGTACCGATACAGCTTGAAGTAGTCTGCCTGTGTGCCAGTCCAAAAGTGATGTAGGTTCGGCTCGTTCCAAACTTCGAAGTACCAGGTACGCACCTCTTCAAGTCCGTAGCGTTCTACACAGTGAGAAATAAGTTTTCGTACAAGAGTCGCCCACTGCGAATAGTCTTTTGGAGGCGTGACGTTGCCTTGATATTGGAAGACTGTCTTGTGGCCGGAAGCTAGGGTTTCAGGCATGAAGCTGAGCTCTATAAATGGCTTCATTCCGATGGAAAGAAGAAAATCAAAGATCTGGTCAGCGTTGAAGAAGGAATAAAGAAACTCTTCCTTGTGACAAATGAGTGTGCCCATTCGGTCCGAAAGCAAACCGTGAAAGCGCACGTGTCGGAAGCCCAGTTCGTCATGCGCCCTTCGCAACTGGTTCTGCCAATCAGCGCGCAGCGCCACTGGCGCATGATCGCTGCCGACTGTGTGCTCCCAAAAGTGCCTAAACGGCTTTGCGGCTCCGGACAGCCGACACGTAAAGTCCGCTGTTTCTGCAATAGCTGTTGGCCTTAAGCCCGTAACTGAGTGGGTTGCCATTTCAATGGAGCCTTATTGTTAGGAATATCGTGGTACCCTTGTGGTTTACCAGCAAAAGAACCGGTTTATCACCTGAACGCTCGAGTGCGGTCCTTATTTCGGCTACGGTGCGCACGGGTTGTTGATTTACCGCTTCAATCACGTCACCGCGCTGAATGCCACTATCCGCGGCAGGACCGGCGGGATCGATTTCCACTACCACCAGACCCTGAGTTTCAGCACTGATCCCGAGTTGTTGCGCGATGGCTGGAGTCAGAGGTTGCACAGCAAGTCCCAGCTTGCCGGTTTGATCGCCGCGCGATTCGGATGAATTATTCCGGACCGGGCTCACGGGACGTTCTTCAACCTTAAACTCCTCCAGCGTCGCTCTCAATTCCTGTTCGTTTCCCTCCCGCAACACCCTTAACGTAACTGTGTTTCCCGGCGGTGTTCCTGCGACGTCGTTGCGAAAGCTATTCGGATCGGATACGGCGTTTCCGTTGAGCGCGAGAATCACGTCGCCTCGCTTCATGCCAGCTCTCTCTGCGGCACTCCCCGGCTGGATCTGGCTGACGATCAGTCCTCGTACATTGTTCAAACTCAAATTCGCGGCCATATCTTCCGTTACCGGCTGCACAACAATTCCGAGGTGTCCGCGACGCACTTCGCCGTTCTTGAGCAGTTGGTCCAGAACATCGCGAGCCATGTTCGAAGGAATTGCGAAACCGATGCCGATGCTGCCACCAGATGGTGAAAGTATTTGCGAGTTGATCCCAACTAAGTTCCCATTACTATCAACCAATGCGCCTCCCGAATTTCCGCGATTGATTGGCGCATCTGTCTGCAAGAAATCCTCGAAGCTTCCATTGCTCAAGCCAGTGCGCCGGCTCTTCGCACTAATGATCCCCATTGTTACTGTCTGACCGATACCCAGCGGGTTGCCAACCGCGAGCACCAGATCGCCGACCTGCACCTTGTCAGAATCTGCCAGCGCCAGCGCAGTCAAATCAGATGCATTAATCTTCAATACCGCGAGATCGCTTGGAGGATCAGAGCCAACCAGCTTGGCGTCGAGAGGCTGGCGCCCTGTCATCTCAATCTCAATCTCCTCGGCGCCATCGATCACGTGATGGTTCGTCAGAATGTAACCATCGGTAGAAACGATTACTCCTGATCCCAGTCCTCGTTGACGTTGCTCTGGCACAGTCGGTAATCGATCACCAAAGAAGCGCCGAAAGAAAGGATCGTCCATAAATGGAAACTGCCGTGGGGAACGACTACGCGATTCCGTTCTGATGGTTACGACGGCCGGTGAAACTCGATTTACTACTTCCGCAAAAGATGTGCGCACACCGGCACTTGAGGTGACGGGCTGAGCTGGAGGCGAAGGAAGTTTAGGCGTTTCGTCTCGACCGCATGCGCTGAACGAAATCAGTAGCAGAAGTACCACGAGGAACATGCGTTTCTTCGACCGCCCCAACCTTCGGTCACCCCTTCCCTGCATTTGAGTCAAAACCATTGAATTGATCCTTGCGCCTCAATTCTTCGCCCCTGACGTTTCGTGAGTTTCATGAATTCATCAACGATTTCATTCATTCGCACTCAGTGATTGTTATAAAGGCGCCTTCTGAGTGTAATCACTTACATTGGCTGAGTGTTTGTTCGGTTTTCGCTTCTAAATTT